>DAISHW010000116.1:0-7861 GCA_036822295.1 Bdellovibrionales bacterium
AGCTACCGCGATTCGTTCGTGAAGAACGTGGAACGCGCGGCCATGCTGTTCCCCTACGGCAAGTTCCCCTCGCAACTCATGCGCTCGGCGGCGCGCGAAAAGCTGTTCGGCCGTTTGGACGACGTCACCATGTTCGAAGAGCAGGTGGCGAAAATCGAAGACAGCGGACGCGATCTCGGCGACATCTATTACATGGCCGAGAGCAAACGCCGCGACAACGGCGAGATGTCCGTTCCCGACCGCTACCGCCCGAACGAGCGCTTCTGGCGCGTGATGCACGTCGACGCCCGTCCCGCGGGTTCGCCGCGCGCGGGCACGCCCCAATACTTGCGCGACGATCAAGGCGCCAAGACGGATTATCGCGACTACATCCAGGCCTACATCACCAAGGACACGAACTGCGACGTGCTTCCGAACCCACTCGACCCGGACTTCCAAGGAAACGCCTTGGGCCTGTTGGCGGCCAATCCGCAGAAATCCTGCTTGGAGCGCTACGGCGCATGGAAGAAGCTGCAAGACGCCAAACGCTCGACCATCCGTAACGCCGTTTATAAAGTGGAGGAGTAAAGCCTTGAAGCGCTCGCTCCTTTGGATCCTGGGCGCCCTGCTGCTGCAGGCCTGCCAGGTCGACAAAAAAGATCCGCGCCAGCGGCACGTGGCCCCACCGGCGGCCCAAGCGGACCATTCCGTCCAAGGACAGAGCAAGACTTACCACGGTCTCGAACTCGAAGCTTTGTACAAGCGATCGCAAGGCGCGGCCTCGGACGTCGAGCGGATCGCGATGATCCGTCAAATCGGCGGGATCATGTTCAGCCCCCGGAATCTGGTGAGCCCGGACTTCAAGGCCGAGCGGCGCACGAAGTGGGCGCTGTCCTTCATGAACGCGCAGATCATGGCTCTGCGGGATCGCCGGCCCGTCGCGGATATCCTTACGACTTACCGCACCCGCCTTTTCGAGGGGTGCGAGGGCGACGGTCTTGATAAATGCCGTCACCTGGAATTCTTCAAACAAGACCCGCAGACCTCGGCGATCCTGAAAATCCTGGCGGTCGGCGAAAGCACGGTCACTTTGTATTATCGCGATTTGAAACTCGCCTACGACCTGAAAAACGGGACGGCGGACGCGGAGCTGAACTCCCTGCTTTCGGCGCGCCTGCTCGACTGGTTGAAACTTCACGTCGACGCCATCCAAGACGGCGACTACACGCGCCTGACATTGAAGGACCTCGCGCCGGAGCGGAAAAAGAAATTCGTGGAGTTCAACACCTTCCTGGCGATGGTGATCCGCGACGCGAACGCGAGCACCGGCCCGCAGGCGGCGGAACTGTTCCGCTGGCTGTCGTCGGACCGCCTCGCGCAGATGATCGGTCAAGAGCTCACCGAGGCGATCTTGCGCCAAATCTCGACCCGCTTCGAAGATCCCGAGGTGTGGGCGGAATTCCTGCGCGTCTTCGCCCGCGAGGAGCGCGACCAGGACACCAGCTATTCGCAAGCCTTGAAGCGTTTGCGGAAATATCCGGGCGTCTTGAAAAACCTGGGCGTCGACATCTACGATCTCGAGGCCGAAATGAACGCGAAGTCCAAAAAACTCGCGGGCATGCTCTACTTGTCGCGCCTGTACGATCTGCGCTCCCCCAGCCGCGAGAAATACCTGCTCAGGATTTCGGGCCTTGAGCCGATGGATTTCCTGAAAATGATGGACGCCTTCGTGCGCGTCACGCTGGTCGACCGGGCGATGCGCACGCACGAGAAAATGGCGGGTTTTTACAAGAAGTACGAGCACGACGGGCGCGCGCGCCAAGAACTGCTGGGCGAAACGGTGCGCTTCGCCAATCAGAATCTGACCTCGGACTGGCGCGATTACGTCAACCGCATTCAACAGATCGAAAACGTGTTCCAGGACGACTACGGCCGCCCGCTCGGCGGCGAGACCAACACGCCCCTGGGCCAGAGGGTTCGCGACGTCAAGAACCTGTTCCTGCAGCTCAACCCCACAATTAAATACATGGTCACCTACCCGAACCAGACCATGATGGCGTACTACGCGGCCAAGCTGAATCTGGAAATGAAGATCGCCCAACCCGGCGGCAAGACGTTCCAGATCACGCGCAACGTGATCGCGCACGAATTGATGGAAGGCGGCTTTCCCCCGCTCATGCAGTTCACCGCGTTCCGCGCCAACGAAAGCGACCGCGACCGGGAAAGCATCGACAGCGTGCAGGTCATGTGGTCGCTTTACTACACGATGACCATGAACGTGCCGTCGGCTTACGGCGTCTCGATGAAAGATTTCTTGAGCACGTTCTTCGCCAATTACAAGATTCGCACCGATGAGCAGATTCGCGAAACCATCGAGCAACACCGCGCGATGTTCGTCAAGAATTCGGACATCGACAACCTGCTCGGCCTGTGCCGCAAGCTGCAG
Source organism: Bdellovibrionales bacterium (assembly GCA_036822295.1). Taxonomy (GTDB): domain Bacteria; phylum Bdellovibrionota; class Bdellovibrionia; order Bdellovibrionales; family UBA1609; genus JALHOQ01. The sequence continues at coordinate 2,426 of DAISHW010000116.1, forward strand.
CCGCCCTACAGCCCCGAGCCCCACGCGCTGGAAATCGCGCAGCTCGACCGCGTGGTCTTCCGGGGATCGATCGGCAGCGAGGCGATCGCGCCGCTGAGAACCGCGGTTCTGCGCACGAACTTGAGCGGCAAGGCCTTGCGACTGGCGATCGATGAGTCGCTCGAGATCTTGCGCAGCGATATCGACCCGAAACTGCGCCGTTTGGCCATGCTCCGCAACACGCTCGCGCAACTGCCCAATCCGGACCAGGCCGCTCTGGGCGAAATCGACCGCCAGATGGCGGAGTCGGTCGACCTGCGCGACACCGTGCTGGCGTCCTCGCGCCGGCTGATCACCGAGCTCCCGGACTGCATGCTCAAAATGCAAACCGCCGAGGACACGCGGCGCATGGAACTGCACCAGATGGAAATCGGATACCTGCGGCGCGTGCGCCAAGCCCTTGAAGCTTGGGGGGCCGGGCCGGCCGCGCTGGCGGCGCTGAAAAACTCCGATGCGTTCTTCTCGGACCTGAATTTGGACGTGACGCCGGCGCAAGCGTTGAACTCTTTGTTCGCCGACAAGACGGGCCTGGCGGCCGCGTTCGCGCGCACCAAAGAGTACCGGAGCGACTACCTGCAAAACGCCGGCTTCCGCCTGAACGGCTCGGGAAGGCCGCAATTCATTTACCGCAAGCTCGACGTCCTGATGCGCGTGGCCGGCTTCATGACCCAGGGATTCGAAGGCCGCAAGATGCCGACGTTCAACGACCGCCTGACCATCAACTATCCGGTCAGCATGCGCACGATCGTCGACAGCGACAAGTCGCTCACGCGCCCCGCCACCTTGTTCAACAACGACGAAGCGCAGTTCATCCGCGACGCCATGGTGCATTTCGGCGGCTGGACGACATGGTTTCGCCAAGACGCGATCAGCGTCCATGTCATGCGCACCCTGCTCCGCCAGTTGGTGGCGTTGTTGAAACTCGACTTCCTGGGCGGCATCAACCCGGAGCCGCTGCTTCAACGCCGCCAGCAGTTCCAAGCGCAGATGCAGTCGTTGCTCGATTTGAACTTCGAGATGCTCAGTCTTTACAATCTGGACGCGGCCAAGAAGGCCTTGCTGAGCCTGTACCCGGCGCGCAGCTTTTTCAACCTGACCGGCACGGGCAGCCGCACGGCCGAGGGGCCGACGTACCTTTACACGTACACCACCAACGGCGACAACAACCCTTCGGCCTTCGCGGACGATATTTTCGGCGATCTGACCAGCATTCAGCTGGGCGGCTCGATTCAATTCCGGAATTTGCGCCCTTACGAGGAAAATCAATTCACCGGCAAACATGCGGGCGGCGGGCGCAGCGACCGCGAGGACAAGAAAACTGAAGCCGACCTGATCGTGCGCCCCAACGCCTACGAAAAGAGCGCCAAATATTTCTTGTCGCTACGCGACCATAAAGATCTGGTCGTGTTCCCGATCCACGAGGGCGTGCGCCGCCAGATCGAGGACTACCATACCGCGATCATCAATTCGGACGCCCAGATGTACCAGCTTTTCCTGGAGTCGTTGAACGTTTGGGCCGCGAAGAACCCGCCGCTGGTCGTGCAATTCGGACTGGACCGCGCGCCCGTGCGCATCGGCATGATCACCCCGAGCCTCGTGCGCGCGTACGAGGCCCAGATGAATCAATGGCATAAAGAGCGCGCGGGTTACTTCCGCTTGTCGAACATGTAGTTCGTGCGTTCGTTGAACGACCGGATCGTGAAGCTCGAATCGTTCGAATAGGTCGAAAGAATCGGCAACTGATAATCCGGGCTGTAGATGTTCTGCGTGAACGGATAGATCCCGCGGCCGGCCGACTCTTCCTGGCGGGCCAGCTTCTCGGCCTCCAATATCGGCCGGAACTCGCCGTCGACGATGCTCTGGAAATATCCGGTGATGTCCGCCTCGAGCGAATCCGCGACCCTCAAGAGCGGCTCGCCGTTTGACAAAACGTTCTTGTAGTACGATTCCGAACGTTCCAGGCGACCGATGCGATCGTCGACGCCGCCTTTCTCCGGAGGCGGCTCGCCGGGGAACTGCACGCTCGCGCCCGCCGAATCCAGGCTGGCCGCGAAGCGGAAACCGTCGAGCATCCCGATCGGTTGATTCTCGGAGCGGGTGATGAACAGATCCTGGAACGCCCATTCCGCGGCGATCGAAGGCGAACCGACGTCCGCCATGAATTCTTTGAACGGGCCTTCGATGTTGTACGCCCGCAAAATCTCCTGCTGGAACTTCAAGACCTCGCTCGGGGTCATTTCAGTCTCGGTCAGGCAGTTCGCCTCGAGCTCTTCGAGCGGTAAATCGATCGCGCAGCCGGCCCGATCGTAGTCGTAAACTTCGGTCTTACCGAGCTTCGCCAGGGTCGCCAGGGTCAAAATGCGGTACTGACGTCCCGACATCGATCGCCCCAGATTGCCGTGCCATTCGGTGAACATATCGCCCAGGTAGCGCGGATCGTTGGCTGAACTGAACAGGCCGCTCGACGCGAAAAACGCCTTACGAATCAGGTTCCCCTCGAACTCGGATTGGGTCATGCCTTCCGCGTAAGTCTCCATGTAGAAGTCTTTGTTGCGGAAGAAGTATTCGTAGTTCTCGAACACGCCGTGGTCGGTGAGCAGATTCGCGGGCGCCTTGATGCGCATCTTCGGGGCGATCGCGGGGTAGCGGTCGGTCGCGCCCTCCGCGCAACAAGTACTCCCGCACCCGCAAGACGAAATCGGCTTTGTTGTAATAGAACGAGACCGAGTTGCCTTTTCTTTCAATGCGATCCAAGGTGTCGAAGCTGATCTCGGGATACGTCCTGCGCAAGCTCGCGTTCATCTCGTCCAGGCGCGACGGATCGGCGGCCACGGTCTTAAGGGCGGCATAGGCCTTGGCCAAATACGCGCGTTCGTAAGCCAAGACCTTCATTTCGCGCTCTTTGGTCAGGTCGATCTGCGTGTAGTAGCAGTTCTCGTATTTACGAACGATATGAAACGCGAGACTGCGGAATTCGCGCAGCTGGGACGAGATCTTGGCAAGCTCCGCTTCGACCGCCGCCAGGCCGGGATCGGTTTCGCCGAACTCCCGCAGATAGTCTTTGTACATGTCGACCATCTTTTGGATCATCTCGATGTAATAGAAATCGTCGGTGCGCGTTTGGTCGAGCGCCACGTACATCCCGCCGTTGTCGAACTGGCGATTGATGAAGCGGAAGTCGTAAATGTCGGATTTGGACTGCTGGCGGCCGGTCAGTCCGTTGTGAAGTTCCTTGGCGAACGGCGCCAGATAGCTGGTCAGCTCTTTCAACTCGAACTCTTCGACGACCGAGGGGTCGCCGGCGCAAAAGCGCATGGCGCGGCTGAAATAGCTGCGCTCTTTGGTGATTTCGCTTTCGTAATCGCGCAGCAACTGGGACTTCAGGCGGTTCACATTTTCCTCTGTGATCGCGCGGGGACGCGCGAGCAAACGCGAGATGATCTCCAACAGGAAATCCGTCACCTTCACGTCATAGGCCTTGAACAGTCCCGACAAGACGGCGTTACGAAAAGCGATCAGGATTTCGCCGGTGCTGAAGCGCGTGTTGTCCCTGTTCACGCTCGAAAAATTGAACCACGTGCCCAGGCCGCCGTCGAACCAGTACGAGATGATCATCTCGCTGGTCAAATCGAACGTCCACCACAGGACCTGCAAGCGATCGGCGAGACTGGCTTTCGAGATGTTGTACAGCACCGGAAGCATGTTCGGATACGACACGAACCATTTGATGTTCATGTCGAATTTGTTGAAGGTCGATTGCACGCGCGAGCGCGTTCCGGCGCTCGCCGAGGGATCCATGCCCAGCGCGCCCTCGACCACCGAGCGGACCGAACCCGCGCGGTTCTGGAAAAGCAGCCACTGGGTCTCCATCTCGGCCGATTTCTCGAGCTGTTGACGGAGTTGCGCCATGTTCCAGTACTTCGAGGGATCTTTAAGATGCGCCGCCAGGCGATCTTGGGTTTCGAGCATCAAGCCCACGAAACGCAGGCGGATGTAGGCCTCGGCCGCCGCGATCACCGGCTCGGCTTTGGCGTTCATCTTGACCAGAATGCCGAGCGCGTCGACGTCCGAGATCTCGCCGCGAAAAACTTGATCGATCACGAACACCAAGGCGTTGGACTCAAGGGTCGGAACGCTGAAGGACTTCCGGATGCGCGTCCAATCGCCGCGCTTCTCAAGCGGATCGACGACTTGTACGCGCGTGCGGTTCAACTCGCGATCGATGTACTTCTGGAATCCCGCGGTCGCTTGGCCGTTCGCGAACGCGTAGCGATCGAGCAGGACGGGCCACAGCGCCTGGCGCACGACGCTGCGGATCGGCATGTCGGGTGAGTTCTCCCCCCAGATGTCGAACTTATCGATCAGTTCCGCGCCCACCGCGTTCAAATGCTCCGACGTCAGCAGGACCTGATTGAGCACTCTTTGCGCGCGGACCAACTCCTCGCGCGCTTGCGCGATCGGCTGTTTTTTAAGTGCCCGGATGCGATCGAAGGTCGTTTCGATCACAAAGCGGGAAAACTCGGGCTCGCTCGGAAAAACGGGATTGAAATCGATCGCCAAACCCATGTCCGTCCATGCCTGATCGGGCGCGACTTTGCGCGAGACCAGCATCACCACCAGGCTGTAACGCGCTTCGCGAGCCAAGGCTTTCAATTCGGCGCAGGCGGAACCCTTGGCGCGGCAAGGAGCCAGCGCTTCTTTTTCGTACAGGCGCAACACCTTCAAGAGCTCCGGCGATTCGGGAGTCGCGCGCGCGACCTGCAGGATCGCGGCGTGAAGCAAGGAAACGTCTCGGAAAAATTCCATGTCCGCCACGCGCCCGACGTCGCGAAGGGTCGCGGGCGTGAGCAGGCGCTCGGCCACGACCTTCATGGTTTCCGCGGCCAGGCTCGGGTCCAAATCGGCCGACACCCGCGTTTCCTGGGTTGGCGGCACGGGATTCGACGGCTCGATCGGTCCGCGATGGGGCGGCGGGGCGTAAGTGCTCTCTTTGCAGCCCGCCAGAACCGTCAGTGACATCGTCAATACAATAAGAATCGCGCGCATCCGTTCACCCATCAGAAATTGTAGACCGCGCCCGCTTGCAGCAGACGGCGGTAATTGTCCGCGAACCAAAGATTGGTCTCACCGCGATCGGCCCAACCCCGGTTGACGTAGCGGGTGTACGCCATCCAGGCGCCCCGCGAATAAGTCAGCGAGAAGTGGTTGCCGAAATCGTAAAGGTTCGAGTTGTCCAAATAGTGAGTGCCGCGCACGACGAGCGAGGCGCCGATCTTCAAGCCCTTCATCAAAGTCACCATCGGGCCGACGGCGTACCCGTAGTAGCCGTCAGGGTTGATCTGATTCTTGCGGATCGAGCGGCCCGCGGTGACCGGCGCGTATTTGTAGGTGTTGAGA
>DAISHW010000117.1:0-2665 GCA_036822295.1 Bdellovibrionales bacterium
TTGATCAGCATCGTCGGCAAAACGCAGATGATGCTGAGGTAGATCGCGCCCGAAACCGTCAGACGATCGAGCACTTTCTTGATGTAATCGGCCGTGCTCTTGCCCGCGCGCACGCCCGGAATGAATCCGCCGTGCTTCTTGAGGTTGTCGGAAACCTCGGTCGGGTTGAACACGATCTCGGTGTAGAAGAAACAGAAGAACACGATCAAACCCACGAACACCACGTTGTACAGCGTGTGACCGGGATTCAAGCTGGCCGTCAGATTCTGCAGCGTCGGGTTTTGCACGAACTGCGAGACCGTCGCCGGGAACATCAAGAGCGAGCTTGCGAAGATCGGCGGAATCACGTTCGAGAAGTTGATCTTCATCGGCAAGTGAGACTGCTGAGTCTGCGACATACCCTCGCGCGAGGACGCACGCTGCGAATACTGAATCGGAATGCGGCGCTGACCGACTTCCAGAAACACGATAACCGCGATCGTCGCCACCATGCCGGCGATGAGCAGCAATGCCACCATGCCGTTGAGTTCACCGCTTTGAACCATCGACCACATCCGGAGCGCGCCGCTCGGAAGGCCCGCCGCGATACCCGAGAAGATGATCAAGCTCGTACCGTTGCCGATGCCGCGCTCGGTGATCTGCTCACCCAACCACATGACGAAGCAAGTGCCCGCCGTTAGCGTGATGATAGTCATCGTATGGAAGTTCAAAAGAGGACCGAAGTAACGGGTCGTCACTAGCGGCGCGCCCTGATGATCGGAGTTTCCCAGGAACGTCGCCATCGCGTAACCCTGGACCACCGCCAAAACGATCGTCGCGTAACGCGTGTACTGATTGATTTTTTTACGACCCGGCTCGCCCTCTTTCTTCAGCTGTTCCAGATAGGGAACAGCCGTTTGCAAGAGCTGGAAAATGATCGACGCCGAAATGTACGGCATGATCCCGAGCGCGAAAACGCTGAAACGCTCCAGGGCGCCGCCCGTGAAAGTGTTGAACATACCGAAAATTCCCGACGCTTGCGTCGAGAAGAACGAGAGCATCACATTGGCGTCCACGCCCGGAACCGGCACGTGCACACCTAAGCGGTAAATCGCCAGGATTCCCAATGTGAAAAGAATGCGTTTTCGAAGCTCGGCCGGGATGCGGACTCCAGTTGCTGCCACTTAGATTACCTCTACTTTTCCCCCAGCCTTTTCCAAGGCGGCCTTAGCGGTCTCGCTGAATTTGTGAGCTTTCACAGTCAGACCCTTCGGAGCGTCGCCGCGACCAAGGATCTTCACTTGTGCGGACTTGCTCACAAGCCCGGCTTTCGCCAATTCTTCGGGCCCCACCGTACCGGAAAACGACTGAAGCTGATTCAGGTTCAAAATCTCGTACTCGTTACGAAACGGAGTATTGGTAAATCCTACTTTAGGCATACGGCGAATCAAGGGCGTTTGTCCGCCTTCGAACCCGCGGCGGATCGGGGCACCTTTGCGCGCCTTTTGACCTTTGCCACCTTTAGTCGACGTCCCGCCCTTACCCGAACCACGGCCACGGCCGAGAGCTTTGGTGTTGTGGGTCGAGCCACGGAATTTTTTAAGCGAGGAAAGCGCGCTCATTTTACTTCTCCACCTGTACGTCCAGCAGATGCTGAACCTTGTAGATCTGGCCGCGATTGGCCGGATTGTCTTTGATCGTTCTGGTGTCGTTGATACGGCGCAAACCCAAGCAGCGCACGACATCGCGTTGCAACTGAGTGGTGCCGATCAGACCGCGCTTTAATGTAATTTTAAAAGATTTCGCCATACTTCACCTTCTTAAGAGACTAAAAACTACTCAGCTGACTTGACCGGACGGCTCGAAATCAACTGAACCAATCCATCCATCGTAGCGCGAACCGCGTTGTGCGGATTCGTCGTTCCAACGCATTTGGTCAAAATGTCTTTGATACCCACCGCCTCCAACACCGCGCGCACCGGACCACCGGCGATAACGCCAGTACCGGGAGCCGCCGGAATCAGAATCACTTTCGCCGCGCCGAACTTACCCATCACCTGGTGAGGGATGGTGCGGTTCTCTTTCAGATTCACTTTTTTCAAGGACTTCTTCGCGATGCGCCCGGCTTTACCGATCGCTTCCGGAACCTCACCCGCTTTGCCGGTGCCGAAGCCGACTTCGCCCGCACCGTTACCCGCCACGACCAGCGCCGAGAACGAAAAGCGACGTCCGCCCTTCACCACTTTAGCCACGCGATTGATGGCAACCACGCGATCTTGCAATTCCCTTTGTTCTTCCACTCGTATGCTCCTTAAAAATTCTCAATAAAGCGTTAGAAGCTCAGGCCCGCTTCGCGAGCGCCGTCGGCGACCGCTTTCACGCGACCATGGAACACATATCCACTGCGATCGAAGACCACGTTCTTCACGTTTTTCGCGAGAGCGCGCTTGGCGACTTCGGCGCCCACTTTTTTGGCGGTCTCGATGTTCTTCGATTTCAATTCACCCTCAAGAGTCGAGTAAGACGCGATCGTCTTGCCGGTCACGTCGTCGATGATCTGCGCGTACACATGTTTGCCGCTGCGGAACACCGTCATGCGCGGACGCTCGGTCGTGCCGTCCACTTTTTTGCGGATGCGCGCGCGGTTCTTAAGACGCTTGGTCACTTTGGACGAAGTTTTGTTTTT
>DAISHW010000117.1:2675-7158 GCA_036822295.1 Bdellovibrionales bacterium
GAATCACGATATCACCTCTTACTTAGCTGCCGATTTACCGGCTTTACGACGGATCTTCTCATCAGCGTACTTAACGCCTTTACCCAAATAGGGCTCGGGCGGACGGAAACTGCGAATTTTAGCCGCGACCTGACCGACTTGCTCGCGGCTCGGGCCGTTCACGACGATCTTGGTCTGCTTATCGACCGTGATCTCGATCCCTTGCGGAATCATGAACACCACCGGGTGGCTGTAACCCAGAGTCAGTTCGAGCTTCTTACCGCTCACCGCGGCACGATAACCGACACCGTTCAACTCGAGTTCGCGCGTCCAACCCTTGGTCACGCCCGTCACCGCGTTTTGAATCAACGCGCGGTAAAGACCATGAAACGCCGGCGTCGTGGGCTCATTGCCGACCGTGGTCAGAATGACTTTGCCGTCTTCGACTTTCGCTTTGATTTCCGGACGCATCGGGATCGTCAGCGAGTGCTTCGCGCCTTTGACCACGACTTCATTCTTCGGGCTCACGGTCACGTTGACCGTCTTATCCAAAAATACCGGAGCTTTACCAACACGTGACATTTTTCACCTGATATCTTTCAACTACCAAACATTACAGAGCAGTTCGCCGCCAAGATTGTCTTTCTTGGCGGTTTCACCATCGACCACACCACGATTCGTGCTGAGAATCGCGATACCGAAACCATCGCGCACCAACGGAATGTCCGTGGAGCCGACGTAAACGCGACGACCCGGACGGCTCACGCGATCGATGGCGGTGATCACGGGACGGCCTTTTTCGTTGTACTTCAAATAAACGCGCATCACGCCTTGTTTGCCGTCACGGGCGACTTTGAAGGAGCGGATGTAACCTTGATCCAAAAGGATCTTCGCGATGCCCACGCGCACGTTCGAAGCCGGAATGTCCAGCTTCTCGTGACGAGCAGCTCCCGCGTTGCGCACTCTTGTCAGAAATTCCCCGATCGTATCCATACTCTAAGTCACTCCTTAATTAGCGCTTCCGGAAGGGCATGCCCAAAGCTTCCAACAATGCCCGGCCCTGGTTATCATTCGCCGCCGACGTGCAGATCGTGATGTTCATACCGCGAACCTGTTCGGCCTTATCGTAGTCGATTTCCGGAAAGATAATCTGTTCCTTCAAACCCATATTGTAGTTGCCGCGACCATCGAAACCACGCGGCGAAAGGCCGCGGAAGTCACGTACGCGCGGGAGCGAAAGATGGATCAGACGCTCGAGAAACGACCACATGCGCTCTTTACGCAAAGTCACCATCGCGCCGATCGGCATGTTTTCACGCAGCTTGAAGTTCGAGATCGATTTCTTCGACTTGGTGATCACGGCTTTTTGACCGGTGATGGCCGTGAGCTCGTCCACCGCCGTGTTCAGAACTTTCGGGTTCTTCACGGCCTCTGAAGTCGACAAGTTCAGAACGATCTTTTTGAGACCGGGAACCTGCATGCGCGAATCCAAGCCCAATTCTTTCATCAGCGTCGGAACCATGTCCGATTTGTACTTTTCGTACAGCTGAATCTTGATGCGCTCGCCTTTCGGCGAATCGCCTTTGGCTTTCTTTTCTTTCGGAGCTTTATCTTTCGGGCCCGTATCTTTTTGGTCCGCGGCCGCGTCTTTTTCTTTAGCCATCTTAAATCACCTCAGGGGCCAGCGACACGATCTTCACGAACGCCTTCGCACGCAGTTCACGCGCGACAGGTCCGAAAATACGGGTGCCGATGGGTTCCTTTGCCGCGTTGATCAACACCGCGGAATTGTCATCGAAACGAATGTAGCTGCCATCGGGACGGCGCAGTTTGTGAACCGTGCGCACGATCACGGCTTTCGCCACATCGCCTTTTTTCACTTTCGAATTCGGAAGCGCGTCCTTGATCGACACGACGACGATGTCGCCGATCGAAGCGTAACGGCGCTTGGATCCGCCTAAAACCTTGATACACATCACTTCGCGAGCGCCGGAGTTGTCGGCGACGCGCAAGCGGGATTGCATTTGAATCATACTTGAACCTCAATCTCCTGCTCGCCGCGCTCCACGACTTCCATCAAGCGCCAGCGTTTCGTTTTGCTGAGCGGACGGCTCATCTGGATGCGAACTTTGTCACCTTTTTTAGCGGTGTTCTTCTCGTCATGCGCTTTGTAGACCGAGGTCTTTTTCAAGTACTTGCCGTACTTGGTGTGGCGCACGCGGCGGAAAACCTGAACCGCGATGGTTTTATCCATCTTGTCGCTGATCACTTCACCCACCACTTCGGGGCGGTGGAGCTTCGTTTCTTCCGTATTGGTCGTCGTCGGCTTCGCCATGAATTAACCTCTGCCTTTTGTCGACTTCTTGGACGGCACAAGCTTCGATTGCAATGCCGTTTTCAGTCGCGCCATATCTTTGCGCTTTCCACGAATTTCGATCGGGTTACCGAGCTGACCCAACGTGTGCTTCATGCGGGCTTCGAAGAGCTCCTCACGAAGAGCCACGGCGCGCTTGCGCAACTCCGAGCTGGTCAAATCTTTGATATCTTCAAACTTCATAGCGCCTACTCCCGAGCCACAAACTTGGTCTTGAAGGGCAACTTGTGCGCCGCCAAGCGGAAGGCCGCCTGGGCTTGCTCACGGGAAACCCCGTTCATTTCAAAAAGAATACGACCCGGAAGAACTTTGGCGACCCAAAGTTCCGGCGAACCTTTACCGGATCCCATACGAGTTTCGGCCGGCTTCTTGGTGATCGGCAGATCCGGAAAGATGCGCAGCCAAAGTTTACCGCCACGTTTCACCGAGCGGCTGATCGCGATACGACCGGCCTCGAGCTGGCGCGCGGTCAAACGGCCGGCTTCCACCGACGCGAGACCGAAGTCGCCGAAAGCCAGTTTGCTTCCACGTTGCGCGAAACCTTTGAAGTTTCCGCGGTGCTGCCTTCTCCATTTGACTCTCTTAGGACTTAACACGACCTGCCTCCTCCATCTCACGAGCTGAGTAGACGTCGCCGCGATAGATCCACACTTTCAAACCGATCAGGCCGTAAGTGGTCAGAGCTTCAGCGGTGCCGTAATCAATATCCGCGCGCAGGGTGTGCAGCGGAATGCTCTTTTCATTGTACCATTCCGAACGCGCGATCTCGGCGCCGTCGAGACGGCCGCTCACGCGAATTTTGATCCCACGCACGCCGCCTTTAACGGCCGCAGCGAGTGCGGTCTTCAAGGCGCGGCGCCAAGAGATACGCTTTTCCAGTTTGAGCGCGATATTTTCGGCCACGAGCTGAGCGTCGAGGTCGGGCTTGCGCACTTCCTGGATGTTGACGAAAACTTCGTTCGTCGTCAGGGCTTGAATTTCCGCTTTCAAAGAGTCGATGCCCGTGCCTTTTTTACCGATGACCACACCCGGACGCGCGGTCGAGATGATGATCTTCACTTTGTTGGCCGCGCGCTCGATTTCGATTTTGGCGACTCCGGCGTGCTTGAGCTTGTCCTTGATGTACTGGCGCAGTTTGTAGTCTTCCTTGAAGTTGACTTGATACTGCTTGCCTTTGGCGTACCAACGCGAGTCCCAAGTTCTGATGACTCCGACTCGCAAACCGACTGGATTAACCTTCTGTCCCACTCGCTAGCCCCTTATTTCTCGTCCAAAATGACGTTGATGTGGCTCATTTTTTTCTTCACCTGAAACGCGCGGCCTTGAGCGCGCGGACGGAAGCGCTTGATCGAAGGACCCATGTCCACCGAGATCACTTTCACGAAGAGATTGTCGATATCGATGGTCTTGCGATCTTCGGCATTGGCCACGGCCGACTCGATCAATTTCTTGATCAGGCCCGCGCCCTTTTGCTTCATGAACGTCAGATCTTTGATCGCTTCATTCACATCTTTGCCGCGGATCAAGTCAGCCACCAAGCGGGCCTTCTGACATCCGATACGGGCAAAGTTTAAGCTAGCTTTCACTTCCATGGTCTATCCCTTATTTCTTCGCGGCGGGCGCGGCGGCCGGCGCGTTGGCTTTCTTCTCAGCGTGTCCGTTGAACGTGCGCGTGGGCGCGAATTCGCCGAACTTGTGACCGATCATGTTTTCCGTCGCGTAAACCGGAATGAACTTCTTGCCGTTATGCACAGCGAAGGTCAGACCAACCGCTTCGGGCAGAACCGTCGAGCGGCGTGACCAGGTCTTGATGACTTTTTTGTCGCCGTTCGCTTTGGCGGTTTCGATTTTCTTCATCAGTTGATAGTCCACAAACGGACCTTTTTTTACTGAACGTCCCACTGATTACTCCTACTTTCTCGTTTTGCGCTTCGCGCGGCGCTTGATGATCTGGCTATCCGTGCGCTTGTTGTGACGAGTCTTATAGCCTTTGCAAGGTTGTCCCCACGGAGTCACCGGGTGGTGACCTTTACCCACGCCCTCACCGCCACCAAGGGGGTGATCGACCGGGTTCATCGCCTGACCGCGAACCGAAGGACGGATACCGCGCCAACGGGCACGGCCGGCTTT
>DAISHW010000117.1:7168-7860 GCA_036822295.1 Bdellovibrionales bacterium
AAGACTGATGTTTTCGTTGTCGGTGTTCCCGACTTGACCGATCGAAGCGCGGCAAACCGCGAGCACTTGACGAACTTCACCCGAGGGCAATTTCACTTGGCAGTATTTGCCGAGCTTCGAAACCAAAGTCGCCTCTGTACCGGCACCACGCGCGATCTGCGCGCCTTTGCCAGGACGAAGTTCAACGTTATGGATGATCGTGCCCGCCGGAATCATACCTATCGGCAAATTGTTGCCGGGTTTGATATCGGCTTGGTCGCCCGACAAAACTTGATCGCCGACTTTCAAACCGATCGGCGCGACGATGTAGCGCTTTTCACCATCTTTGTAGTGAAGAAGAGCGATACGGCACGTGCGGTTCGGATCGTATTCGATCGCCGCGACCGTCGCCGGTACGTCGAGCTTGTCACGTTTGAAATCAATGATGCGGTAACGGCGCTTGTGACCGCCGCCCTTGTAGCGAATCGAAACCTGACCGTGATTCGAACGGCCGGCGATCCGATGATTCCAAGTCGTTAAGCTTTTCTCGGGCTTCGACTTGGTGATTTCGCTGAAATCGAATCCCGTGGCGGCGCGAAGACCAGGGCTGCGGGGGCGAAACGTCTTAATTCCCATATTTATGCTCCCTCAAACAGGCCGATTTTTTCGCCAGCCTTCAAGCGGACCAAAGCTTTCTTCCAAGTGACCGGCTT
>DAISHW010000118.1:0-7827 GCA_036822295.1 Bdellovibrionales bacterium
CGCCCACCGGGAGCGGCGGCATCATCGGCGCTTCTTGCATTTGCAGGTTCGGATCGCTGATCTCTTTGATATCCGACATGTTGATGACTTGCTTGCCGATCATCAACTGCGGACCCGCGCCCGTGAAGTTCACGCCGCTGATCACGCCCGCGGATTTCATTTCGACTTGCAGCTTGCGGCCGTTCGAACCGACGGCTTCCATCGAGATATTGTAGTCGCCGATCGGCGCTTTCTGCCCGTCATCCATGATGCCGTTCCAGTTGAGCGTGTTCTTTCCGGCTTTGTGATTCTTGAACTCCACCGTGCGCACGACCGCGCCGTCCGCGTTCTTCACCTGCATGGTTATTTTTTGCGCGTCGGCCGGAATGCTGAAACGCACGTCGTGGGTCGACTCTTGATCGGTGCGGCCGATCTTCGAGTTGTCGGCCATCACCGTCTTGCCGATGAACGACAACGCCTGGAAGTTCGCGTTCGGTTTCATATCCGCGCGCAGGCCTTGGATGCCTTCGGCGACATTCGTCATCTTTTCAAGCGAGGTGAACTGCGCGAGCTGCGCCGCCATCTCGTGCGACTTGAGCGGATTGGTCGGATCCTGGTTTTTCATTTGCGTCAGGAGCAAACTCATGAAGGCGTCCTTGCCGAGCTCGTTATTGCCGGCGGTGCGCGCCTTCTTTTCCGAATCGATGTAATTCGGATCCGCGACTTTGTTCAGCGTGTCGCCGAGCGATTCGCCTTGAAAGAATTTTTCCTGATCGGCGGCGCTGATCGTGTTGTTCCCGTCCGGTTTGAAGTCCGTGCGTTGGGGAGTCCAAGTCTGCGTGCCGCCTTTGACGTTGATCATCTCCATCCTTCTTTTAAGCCACTAAATCCAGGCGGCGATTGCCGCCGCTCTTGCGCGCCGAGGAGCTGACCGGAACGGCGACGTCGCGGTTAGCGTCCCCTTGCCCGCGGAACTGCTTGGCCGCGGGAACGTCGAAGAAGCTCCGGCGCCATCCCTGATGGTCCTGACGGAACTGTTCGAGAGTTTGCTGCGCCATCTGTCTTTGCGCATCTTGATATTGCTGTTCGAGCTGCTTGCCCAGATTCGTGGCCGTGTCGATCTTGATGGAATCCACTTGCAAATGATTGCCCTGCAAGTGCGCCTTCAGATCGCCGAGCTCGCGCTCGATGAGTTTTTTGGCCTCGTCGCTCTCGGTCACCATCTGCACGTTCACTTTGCCGTGCTCGACGCTCACGCGCATCGCGACTTCACCCAAACCGTCGGGGCTCAGGGTGACTTTCATTTCGCCGCCCCCGTCTTTGATCATGATCTGGGCGCGGTCGACCAACTCGGGGATTTGCACCGGGGACTGGCTGCCCGCCTTGCCCAGTTCATTTTGGAATTCCGCGAGCGCGGGACTCATGGCGTTCGTACGGGCGTCTTGCGCGACCGTCGGAGCCATGTACGAAGCATCCGAAGTGAATTCCGAATCTTCATCGCCGTCACCGGCCGTGAGATCCGAGAGCAACTTATTAAGACCGGCAACCGGCATCGCGGCGACTTGGGGCGCGGCGACTTGGGGCGCGGCGACTTGGGGCGCGGCGGGAGCCGCGGCTTCAGCCGGCGGCGGCGCGGCGGCCGTCGGGGCCGCCTGCGGCATCAAGAACTGGCGCACCATTTCGTCCACGGTGTTGGCCGGCTGTTGTTTCGCGGGCCGCATGTTGTCGAGAAGCTTGGGATCGATTTTCGTTTGGGCTTGCGGCTGCGCCTGGACGGCATGAGCCACGGCTTGCGGGGCTATCGTTTGCGGCACGACCTCTTGCCCCGGAAGCGGCGCGAGCGGCAACCCCATCTGCAGTCTCATGGCATCTTCGGTCGAGACGGCGTCCATGCCCTCGCTCGAAAGCGGGCCGTTCGGATTCATCGCGGGCAGCGGATCCATCGCCGGCATCGGAGCGGCGGCGGGCATTTGGCCCTGCTGGTTTTTCGGCGCGCGCTGGGGATTGAAGAAATTCTGGTTCAATTGATCGATCGATTTGCCGAGCGCCTTGCGTTGCAGTTCACGCTGCGACATCAGGGTCAGATTGATTTGTTTCTGCGAAGCCGCCAGTTCATCGCCCATCGAAGGCGACTTGGTCTTCGAGACGAGATCTTGGAAGTACTTCTTCGCGAGCTGCGCGTCTTGGCCATTCAGACCCAGCGCCATCACGACTTTGTCCACGGTCTCGGCGGGCGGAGCCGCCAGATCCTGGTCGGAAAGCGAGGCGAAGGCCGAAAGAACGTCTTCGGCCGAAACGCCCAAGTCGTCTTTCATCTTACGAAGGAAATCGTTCCACACCACCCGGCGCGTGAGCGAGTCCACGCCCGCGTCCTCGGTGGCGGCCGGCGCGGTGGATTTTTCAAGAGGATTGAATACGTTCACGCCGGTCGGCGCACCCATCACGCGATCCATGATAGGTCCGCTTAACGACGGTCCGCTCGGCTGCGACGGCAGCGCATTGGCTTCGACCGACTGCGCCTGGAGTTGCTCTTTAGTCGTCGGCTCTTTGCCGGTCGGCGATCTTTCGGGATTTTCGCTTTCCGCCGAAACCTGGCCGAGCTTCGCGCCGAACGACGACGCGGGCGTGCCCGGAGCCGCTTTCGCGGTTCGTGCGGGAGCCCCTAAGCTGTTAAGGCCAAACGATTCGAGCTTCAAACTTTATCCCTTCGGCTCACCATGGGCGCGGCGATATCCCGTGTATTTCTCAGACAGCACGCGCGCTTTTTCCGGCGCAAGCAAGTTCATGATCTCGGCCGCGTTCTTCTTCTTCATCTTCGCCAGCACCTCGACCGCAAGATCCTCGTTGATCGAACCGATCACGTCGGCGGCTTGCTTAGGCTTCATGTTCGAATACAGGTCCACCAACTTCGTCACCTTTTCCTGGTCGACTTCCACCCGCTCTTTCAAGACCTGCGCGATTTGCGTGCGCATTTCCTCGAGCTGCTGGATCCTTTTGTCGAGTTCAACCTTCTGCCTTTGCAATTCCTCTTCCAACTGCGACAGCTCTTTTTCGCGCGCATCAAGGTCTTCTTTTCTTTGCTTCAACTTTTCGAAATGACTCATGTCTTCCGGAACAGAGGATCTCGCCTCAAGACCTTTATCGGGATTGGCCGCGGACGCGCCCGCGGCAGGCTTTGCCGCTCTGGCTTCCGCCGGCTTGGATTTTTCTGCCGACTCCGAGGCGCCCGCGCCGCCGATTGCGTGGATCTCGATGCGGTCGGCTAGATTGTGAAACTCATCGGGAAACACAAGGTAAGCGCCGCCCAGGGACAGCGAAAAGACCAGCCCCCCCATGGCCTTCCACGGGAACGCGGCCTTCTTGCGTTTTTTCATCGGCGCTCTTCCGCTTGAGCGGCGGTCCTGGCCTTCGGACGCTCGCCCCGCTTGATCGCTTGCGCCTTTTTAAAGAACTGCTCGTAACCTTGTTTCATCTTTTCCCCCGCGCTTGCCGAATCATCGCGATATCGTCGAGTTCTTCCACTTCCATTCGGCGCACCCATTCCTGGTATTCGCCGCGTCGCTTGTCTTTCAACTTGCTCAAAATCTTCTTCTCTTGCGCGGCCACGATCAGCGCTTCCTGCTTGGCCTCCGCGATCTGCATCAATTCACGGGCCTCGAGCCGCTTGTGCTCGATACGGATCTTATGCCCCCCGATGAAACTCTCGAGCGAGCGAACCGTTTCGATCTCGGCCGGGCCGCCGAGCTTTTGCGCGTCACAGATCTCTTGGCGCACTTCATCCAGCCGGGCGTACATGGCCTCGATCGTTTTCAGACACTCGTCCACGGCGGCTTGCGCCTCGGCGAATTCGCGTTGCGCGATGTCCTCTTGGCGCTGGCGATGTTTGAGCACGTTTTCGAGATTGAAGCGAAACGCCATCTTATTCCAAACTCATCAGCATGCGTTCGGCCTCTTCAAAGCTCGAGGACTCCTCGACCGTCTGTTTCAACATATGTTCAATCGGCGCCGCCAGCTTGATGGCCTGATCGATGCGCGGGTTCGAGCCCGACTTGTAAGCGCCGATATTGATCAGATCCTCGGCTTCTTTGTAAACCGCGAGCATTTCGCGCGCGAACATCGACTGGCGGAAATGCTCCGCGGAAACGACGTTGCGCATGACCCGCGAAGTGCTTTGCAGCACGTCCACGGCCGGGAAATGGCCGCGGTGCGCGAGCTGGCGGGAAAGCACGACGTGACCGTCGACGATCGAGCGCACCGTGTCCCCGATCGGATCGTTCATGTCGTCTCCTTCGACCAGTACCGTGTAAAGTCCCGTGATGCTGCCGCGCCCTTCGAAGCTACCGGCGCGCTCCAGCAGCTTGGGCAAAAGCGCGAAGGCGCTCGGCGTGTAACCTTTCGTCGCCGGAGGTTCACCCACGTTCAATCCGATTTCACGTTGCGCCATCGCGAAACGAGTCACCGAATCCATGATCAACAATACGTCTTTGCCGCCCTGACAGAAATATTCAGCGATCGTCGTCGCCACGAACGCGGCACGCGTGCGCACGAGCGCGCTTTGATCGCTGGTCGCGACCACGACGACGGATTTCTTAAGGCCTTCCTCGCCGAGCGTATGTTCGATGAACTCGCGCACCTCGCGGCCCCGCTCGCCGACCATCGCGATCACGTTGACGTCAGCCTTTGAGTTGCGCGCCATCATACCCATCAACACCGATTTACCGACGCCCGAACCGGCCATGATTCCCACCCGTTGACCCTTGCCCAGGGTGACCATCGAATCGAGCGAACGCACGCCCAAACTCATCGCTTCGTGAATCGGCGGGCGGTCGAGCGGATTGCCGGCCTCTGAGTAAAGCGGCATCTCTTCCGTCAGGAACAATTCGCCTTTGTTGTCCATCGGCTGGCCAAGTCCGTTCACGACGCGGCCCAAAAGGTCGTCGCCAACCCCGATCGAAGCCAAGTGACGGCGGACCAGGATCGTCGAACCCAGCCCCAGCCCGCGCATCTCGCCGAGCGGCATCAACAGAACTTCGCGGTCGCGGAAACCGACGACTTCCGCCAAGAAACTCGGAGCGCCGCTGTTCGGAAAGATCTCGCAGACGCTGCCCACCGAAACCTCGGGGATGTAACCGCAAATCAGAAAGCCGGTCACATGCGTGACCTTACCGATATCCCGCGTGAGCTGCGCGTTTTCCAGGGCGCGCTCGTATTTGTTCAGGTTCATGGATTCCATTTGCTATTTGTCTTCCCGCGGCTTTTGCGGAATGCGCGCCTGCAGAGTCTGCCAGGTGCGCTCGACGCGTTCGTCGATGGTCGCGTCGACCGTGCCATATTCGGTCTCGATCAAACAACCGCCGGGTTTGATCGTTTCGTCGGGAATGAACTTCACGCGCTCCAAAGATTCGATCTTTTGGCCGGCCTTCTCTTGCAGCGATTCGATGAAAAACAGGTCCTCGGCCGACAAGCGCACCATGACCTTTTCGTCGGTTTGCGCCTCACCCAGCACGTCGATCAAGATCTTGCGGACGGCTTCGCGATCGTCTTCCAGGTTGGCGAGCGATATTTTCTTGGCGATCAGGAAAACCAGGCGAATCAATTCGGCCTCGTTATCCATGGCCAACCGTGTTTTCAGGGGTTCCATGCGTTTGAGCATGGATTCGATGGCGACGAGCCGCTCCGTGAAATGCTGCTTGGCCTCTTGAAACGCCTTTTCGGTTCCTTCGATCAACCCAAGCTCGTAGCCTTCTTGATAGGCCTTCTCTTGGACTTCCTTTAAACGCTCGAGCACCTGTTGATTGATCTTGTCGCGTTGATTGTCGGCTTCGAGCTGATTGATGCCCGCCTGTTTGGAAACCAATTCCGAGATGATGAAATCCGGCGAGACGCCCGCGTCGGTGTCCACGAACGAGCGTGCCACTTGGCTGACGCCCGTCTTCAGGTCGCGCGGCTTGTAATCGAAGGTCGACGTCGGCGCGTTGCCTTTTTTAATTATGCTTTTCTCAAGCGACATTCACGAACTCCGTATTAAACGAGCGCATCTTCGGATCCGCCGCGCGCAATAAGGATTTTGCCCTCTTGCTCGAGACGACGGGCCACGTTGACGATTTCGACCTGCGCGGATTCGACGTCGCTGAGACGCGCCGGCCCCATGTTCTGCAGATCGTCTTGCAGAAGCTTCGCCGCCCGCTGCGAGATGTTCTTGAAGATCTTCGAGCGAATCTCTTCGTTCGCCGTCTTGAGGGCGAGAAGAAGCTTGTCGTTCGGAACTTCCTTAAGCAGCGTTTGAATGCCTTTGTCGTCGATCTTGATGATGTCTTCGAACACGAACATGAGTTTGCGGATCTCTTCCGCCAGGATCGGATCCTTCTCTTCGATACGCGACATGATCGCGGTTTCGGTGTTCTTGTCCATGACGTTGAGCATTTCCGCCACCGGTTGCACGCCGCCGAGCGAAGCTTGCTCCACGGTGCCCAGGGTGGAAAGCTCCTGCTTCAGGACACGGTCGACTTCGGCGATGAGTTCCGGAGCCACGTGGTCCAAGTTCGAAAGACGCAAGACCACTTCGGCTTGCAGGGATTCCGGCAGACGTTTCAGAACCTCGCCCTTTTTTTCGGGCTCAAGGTGCGCGAGTATGACGGCGATGGTCTGCGGATGTTCGTTGATCAGGAAGTTCGACAGCGATTTCGCGTCGACCAGTTCCAAACTCTCGAGATTCCGGGCGGCGGGCGACGCCGCCGACAAGTGACCCAGGATCCCGCGCGCGCGCTCCTCTCCGACCGCGTCGACGACCGTATCTTTGCTGGTCGAGGACTCCGAGAAAATATATTCGGCCGACTCACTGACGAGTTCGTAGTATTCTTCAAGCACGCGCTTGGTCACCTCGACGGGCACGATGCGGTACTTCTGCATCACTCCCAAAAGCTTACGGATATCGCCGTCGTCACAAAACTTGAAGAGCTTCTTGGCCGCTTCGGGGCCCAGATAATTCATGAGGATCGCGGCCTTATCGAAGCCGCGCAATTCCTCGTACTTCACGCTGTCGAGACGGTTCAGGCGAATCACGCTCATCTACATGTCCCTCCTGGACAACCAAAGGCTGAAGGCGCCGGCGGCCTTTTCCGTATCCAGCTCCATCAAGTTCATGATGCGTTCTTTGAGCAGTTCGCTCTCGGCCTTATCCGGATCGAGAGATTCTTCGAGCACCGGCAGGGCTCCGCTCATGCCCGGCAACGAATTGTCGACCGATTGCAGTTCCTCGAGTTCCTCGATGGTCTTCGGAAGCATGTCTTCGACCGTATCTTGGAAGCTGTCGGTCACCCAGCGCATGAACGGACGCATCACCACGAAGAAGAACACGCCCAGCGACAAGGCCAGAATCACCCACTTGAACAAAGCGTGCAAAAGCTTCTTGCGCTCAAGCGTCGTGAGCAGCTTTTCGGATTCCGAGAAGTCTTCTTGTTGGAAGGCGATGTTCTCGACCGTGAACGAGTCGCCGCGCGATTGCGAGAAGCCGGCGGCCGACTTGACGATCTGCTCGATCTTCTTCATTTCCTCGGGACTGCGCGCCGTCCATTGCGAGGTCGAATTGCCGTCTTTGTCGGTGGTCATTTTGACGACGCCGTCGACGAGCACCGCGATCGACAGGCGCTCGACGCCGCCCGGACCTTCCTTGACGTTACGAACCGTCTTCGGCACTTCGTAGTTCTGGTTCTTGAGTTCCTAGCGCACGTTCTGGCGGAAGCCCACTTGGGCCGCGTCTTCGGCGCCCGGCAGATTGGCCCGCGTGCCCGGGATGCCGGTGGGATTCGTGCGCGAGGTAAGCGGGCGCTCGGTGCTGGTGGGTGAGGG
>DAISHW010000119.1:0-7826 GCA_036822295.1 Bdellovibrionales bacterium
AATTGATTTTGTAGATCTCAAAAAAATTTGCCCGGCGCAGAATTCAGATCCCGGTGCGAACCAAGCCCTACGCGGCGAAGTCACGGAATACAAAACTGGCAACAAGGATCGCCTCCAGAGATTTAAAAAGCGAAAATCGTAAAAACCCCGCAGTTCGATGCGGACCAGCTCCACATCGAAGAGCTAAGAAGTTAGCCAAAGTCGGAAACACGCAGGCCGTGGTTTTAGACAAAACCATCTTGAGTCTTGTCGACGCGGATACCGACAGCACTTTCAAAGTGTCCATTGAGGGAAAGAAGATCGTTCTCGAACCGATGAGTCAAAAAGAAGTGGATCGACTGGCTTTGGAGTCAGCCGTCGAAGTTCCAAGCAACGTTCGATGGAAAAGATCTCTACCGAAGCCTTTTTGATAAGGCTGCGGCCTACGCGTTTCATATTGCGGAAGCCAGCTTATTCGTGGGCTGGGAGAAAAGTTGAATATCAAAACACGTCCTCACGGGATCAGACATACATCCATCACCGAAGCAGTGAAGCTCGCACAGCAGAACGGCTATGGACTAGAGGAGGTATTGTTGTCTCCAAGTGGTTTGGTCTCTCTTCGCTTCATATTTTCCCCCACTCAGTCTTAAGGCCCAGCTTCTCAATCCAAAGCTGCAAATATTCATCATCGACTTTTGAACCCGCCAGGATTTCACGAATATCGGTGAGATGCTTCTCCGCTCCACCCTCACGGTAGTAATCCAGTTTCTTGAGGATAATGTTTTCTGGGGCTGCAATATAAACTTCAAATTGAGGCAGAATTTCGACTTTGGCCCGCCGACCGAACTCTGACCGATGATATTCAGTATCTGTATACAGAACAATGTCGATCTTAATCCCTGACTGCTGGTGAATCAGGTTGAAGGAGCCACGGCGAACGACTTCATCCTTTAGGACCTCAATCGGCGGGCAGTAGTAATCTTCAATCGGGAAAATCTGAGTAAATTTTTGAACCACGCTCGGATGCAGTTGCACGACAAGATCAACGTCTTTCGTGAAGCGGGGCCGACCGTAATACATGGAACCTAATGAGCCCACCAGGAAATAGGGGATATTCTCTTTATCAAGCCGAACCGCTACATCACGAAGCACTTCAAGAGGGCCTGGTGTTTGGGTCAAATCTGCCCCCGTTTTCCCTCATCGTCGCGCAGATTGCGGAAATACTCGATAGTCATTTTATGCAGTTCTTCTTCGGAAAGCTCTGGATGCAAATGCGAAAAGCGTGTTTTCTTGACAAGAAAGGCGTCCTTGAACATTTGGTTCGCCATTTCAAGATTGGTCCATTTTCTCTTTGGATGGGGAGATTTTAAAGACTCCGGCATAGTGCCACCGGGCTGAGACGTGGCGTCGCCTTCGGCAACGTGGTACCCGGGACAGGATTTGAACCTGCACACCTTTCGGCACTAGATCCTAAGTCTAGCGTGTCTGCCAATTCCACCACCCGGGCATAATTTTTTTGCTCAATAACCCTGTCCGACGCGTCTACCAACGAAGCGTCGAATCGTCTACCAAGGATCAAAACAGGGTTTTCTAAATTCATAATATCCTTAATTAAATCCAAAATCCAAATCACCAAACGCCCGCAGTGTACAAGATCTTAAGACCAGCGTGTCTGCCATTTCACCACCCGGGCTCGGATAGGAAACTCATAGGACCACAGAGAGCGCGGGAATTCAATTCAGGCATAAGGAGGAATTTACCTTTCGGCCCCCGTCCCGAGGGCCGAAGTTTGACTTTAGCGCAGGGCGGAAATAGCCCGTTAGGCCTATGAAAAATCTAATGGTTCTTGGCCTTATCGCAGCCATCGCGCTCCCCGCTCAAGCCACTATAAACGTTGGCACCCGCCTGATGTACGGCGGATTCATTTCCAAATGGGAGCCGGTCAACGACCTGCGTGATCCGGGCAAGGCTCCGGCCTCCACAGCGCGCGTGATCAGCGGCGAGACGGAGCTTCTGTTAAGCAATCATTCGATCAAGCAGGCTTCGGACCCCATTCAATCGATCCGCCTGATTCCGAATCGGCCCGGATCGCCCGAGTTCAATCTCACCCACAAATTGAATCCCTGGTCGAGGGACCAATCTTACATCGCGGCCGATGAGCGGGGCTCGATATTTCCCTATATTCAGGGCGGACGCCTCGGCATTCATCCCAACGTCATGAAACACTTCAACGAATACTTCGCCAATCTATCGCGCAAACCAGTCACGCTGTTCCTGGATATCCGTTTCGAGAGCGGCTCTTATGCTCGCTACGATTTCCAAAATTAAACCTCCCCTCGCCGTTCCCTTCCCCTAGGCGCCGGGATCGGCATGATGGCCCGCCGTACCTGTACGGACTGGCTGCTCTTCCGCAAATCCGAAGAGCCGGGCATCAAACTCGTGACGATTCAAAATGCGCGCTAAGGCGACGCTTCTATTGTCACTCTGTCTCTCCACCCCCGCGTGGGCGGGCTCTTCCATACCCTGGCGCCAAGCGGTCGCTAAATACCTGCAAGCCCCCCAGGACGAACTCGCCACTTACATCTTTCGCGATGCCATCTGGGACTATGAATCGCGTTCGGGCCCGGACGCGAATCCAGGTCCGCGCCTCCGTCAAGGAAACAAAACCGGTCTCGCGGAACTTCAGCGCGTCGTCGAGCGGGCCACACTCGGCGACGCTTCCGCCGAACGCCTACTCGATACGCTATTCCAACTCGCGGACTCCCAACGCCGCTTAAAAGACTTTCAACGCGACGGCCCTTCATGGGGCGACGTCATTGTCGCTCCCGACGGCTATGCCCAAAACATCGCCCTGAGAATGGCGCTCGCCCAGGCCTTTAGAGATTCAAAACTCAACCCGCGTGTCTTGCAGGAGCGCCTGGCCGAAAAAGTTCTGAAAAACATCGACAACTCCACCCTCGCCCACAATGTCACCGGCGTTCTGGCGCATCCCGAACTTTGGCGGTCAGAGAGCTCCTATCTTCGCGGCTATTTTCTGTTGTTGAGCGTGCATCCCGATCCGCGCGTGCGCATCAGCGGATTGTTCGGACTGGGCGCTTGGTCCGCGACGGACTCTTTCGTTCGTCGCACATTGATTGAAGAGAGTCTGCTGCATCCCGACCCATACTTCAAAAAAGAATGGCTGGAGCGGGCCGCGAAAGTTTTCGACGAGGTCGAGAAGACTCGCGAACTCAAGAGCCTTGCCCGCAAATGGCGCGCGAAACTCACGCCGATGTACCAGCACTGGCTCGACAATCCGATGCTCAGCCGCGTTCGCGATCGCGGCGACTACAACTGGGAACGCATGGCCAACGCGGCGGCCGGCCAGGCATTGCTATGGCCCCATGCGGAGCTTGAGCGTGAAATCGTTCTGGATTCCGGCACCGAGAAAGAAATCATGGAGCGGCACACAAGCCTGCCCCGCCTGGATGGATTCGGCAGCAACAACGGCACGGGCGTGTTCTTCAACTCGCTCATTCGCTATCAGACGGGATCGATCATTCTGACTTCGAACATGGTGGTATCCACCGAACCCGAAAACGCGTGGATCTTGAAAGGAATGGACTCCGGCGGTCTGTGGAGAATCCTCGATCACATGGCCCAGCCCGGGATCGAAGCGCACTTCGGACACGGTCAATCGATCCTGTCGCTCTTGCGCTTCAAATGGCTCAAACAAGAACCTCCAGATTATTACCCGCGGATGATTGAGGAATTTAAAATCAAGCTGGCCCGCAACTACGAAGCCTACATAAAAGAATTCACGTCGGCGTTCCCGGGCATGCGTCTGGTTTCGATGGACAAAATCGGGGACGTGTTCAGCGAGCCGGAGGACCCGGCGAGATCCAAGATTGTCCGGATGCCCAAACCGGGAGCCCGAAAATTGAAAGTGAATCTGTTCACCGCGCCTCTCGGGACTCTTTTCGCCACGCGCGGATTGATCGCCTATGATTTCAAAGAAGAAGCCCGCGCCGAAATTTTGAAGCTACTTCCCCAAACGTGGGTTCTCTCACCCTTAGATCGCATCGCCTTGGGACTCAGTCTGGACCGCGACATCAAAGAGGCGGGGCTCACCGAGCGGTCCAAGCGCGAGCTATTGAAATGGCATTTCCAGTCTTTAAGCCTTGCCGTCGGTGAAACCCAGGCTCGCCGCGATTGGATCAAATGGCTCTCGGGCGTCAGCGACGAGAAACTTTCGGAAGAGGCCTGGTGGGTCGTTACGCCGAAAGATTGCACGACGATCCTTGCGGACGAATAGCGCCAGACTAAATCATTGAACTCAATTGTATTTATGGCGCCCTATATTCCCGACCTGAGTCACCGGATTGACGGACTTCATTTCGTAGTTTATATTTAACTTATAGGTTAATTAACTGATAAGTTAAATATTAGGTACTACATGCACGATCAACTCAGCCAAACTTTCTCCGCTCTCGCCGATCCCACCCGGCGGGCGATCCTGGCCAGGCTCTCGAAAGGCGAAGCCAGCGTGAACGATCTGGCGGCGCCGTTTATGAAAGAGATGAGTCTTCCCGCCGTCACCAAGCACTTAAAGGTGCTCGAAAAGGCCGGCCTGATCACCAAGAGCAAGGACGCCCAATTCCGCCCGTGCAAGATCAACGGCGCGCCGCTCAAAGTCGCCGCGAACTGGATGGAGACCTACCGCGCGTTTTGGGAAGAGAGTTTCGACCGCCTTGAAATGTATTTGAAATCCGTAACCGACAAACAAAAGAGAACCGGAAAGGGAAATGGTCATGGGCGCAAAAAATAAATCGAGCGAAATTTACATTTCCCGCGTTTACGATGCGCCGGTCGCGGCCGTATGGGACGCGTGGACCGATCCTGAACAAGCCGCCAAGTGGTGGGGCCCGCGCGGGTTCACCATCACCACGCACAGCAAAGATCTAAAGCCCGGCGGTATCTGGCACTACACCATGCACGGCCCCGACGGTGTCGACTATCCGAACAAAACCAAATATTTCGAAGTCGAAAAGCACGCCAAGATCGTCTACGATCACGGCGGTAACGATGAGCAAGAACCGCTGTTTCGCGTGACCGTCACCTTCAAAGAAATCAAGGGCAAAACCAAGATGGACATGACGATGACGCTCAAGTCGCCCCAGGCCGCGCGCGAAATCGAAGCCCACATCAAAAAGGCCGGCGGCCATTCGACTTGGGATCGCCTGGCCGAGTATTTGGAAAAAGAAGAGCGCGGCAAAGAAAAGTTCGTCATCAACCGCACCTTCGACGCTCCGGTCGAAACCGTGTTCGAAATGTGGACCAATCCCAAGCATTTCGCGAAGTGGCTGGCTCCTAAAGGCATGGACATGGAGTTCTACCGCGCCGACATTCGTCCCGGCGGCACGTCCTTTTACTCCATGAGCGGTAACGCCGGCGAAGGACCGGTCATGATGTACGGACACATGAACCACAAAGAAATCGAAAAGCCACGGCGTCTGGTCTACGTGCAGTCCTTCGCCAACAAGGATGAAACCCTGTCGCGCCACCCGCACGCCCCCACGTGGCCGGCATATATGTCGACGGTGGTTGATTTCGCCGCTGAAAGCCCCGACCGCACGCGCGTGACGGTGACTTGGGAGCCCACCGGCGAAGTGACGCGCGAGGAACTCGAGATGTTCATCCAAGCCCGCGCCGGCATGACACTAGGCTGGACCGGTTCGTTCGATAAACTGGAAGAGTACCTGAAAGCTTAATCCGCTTTCGGCTCACACGCCACGGCGACACCGTGACCGTGTTCGACGTATTGAACTTTGAATTCAGAAACGGTGTTGACGAATTCGACTTCGAAGACTTTCGCTTTCGTCGTTGCCTCCAGGGCCTGAACGAATATTCGCCCTTTATGCGAAACGATCTCGGGGCGAAACCGTCCGTTCTGGACGATATCGCCTTTAAACAAACTCGCCATCAAACTATCATTCTCGTCGTCGATGTTGGCTGCCCACCGGACCCGATGAAAGGGCACATCTTCCTGACCGGGCTCCCACGCCAGGAACTTGCAATCCAACTGCGGACCGCGGACGAGCGGACGGTCCGTCAGCTCGTCACTCTCGCCGCTGGCACGCATGCGTGAGCACGTGCCGGTGAAATCGTCGATGATGGATTTACGCACGGAAAATTCCGAACGCGTTTCGATCTTCGCGGAGTAGCGATCGGGATCCGAGGACTTCAAATCCGGCGTGCGCTTGCCCCACGCCCAGGCCATTAGTCCTTCTTCAAATATATACGTGGGCTCTCCCTCATTGCGCACACTCGTGCTCTTGAAGAATTTCACGTCCACGCGCGAAATCGGCCCCCGCTTCGCATGCTGGGCGCTGCATTTGAAACCCAGATCCGTCTGAAACTGACTCTCTTCGCTCTTTTTAACGGACACATTTACACTTTGCACCGCCAGATTTCCGCGTAAGCCCGCGATCGAAGCTTCGAGCTGGACCATGTTGGCGATGCTTTCGACTGAATATTTCTTACCGGAACCGCGCGCGTCGTGAATCTCTTGCTCGATTTTCTTCAACACGGCTAAGCGCCGATCGATCACTTTCTGTTCGTGATCCAAAGCTTTCATGACGTCGGGATTGGTATCTTGGTGTAAAGGATTGATCTCATCGCAGGTCACGGCCTTACGGTCTCCGTCGATGTTGCAATCCAAACGACGCAATTCAGAGAAGGAATCATTCGAGATATCGAAACGATCACCCGAAGCGCTCGGCGAAGAATCGCCACCCGACTTGCCACCACAGCCGGTCAAAAGACATACAGACGCCACAAGAATCCATCCGCTTTTCATCAATCGCCTCCATAAGAGCTCACTGACCAGCGGCGAATCGTGCAAGCGCCGAACCGGGTTCGGGCCAGGTTTAGCAGTGTCCCCTTGGATAGGCGCGGAAAAAAATACTAGACGGTGACGGGAACCGGCACCCTAATTCCCGCGCACCGGGGCGAAGACGAAGGGATAGGTGACTAAGACTTTCTCGCGCGCGGAGGGCGCGGGAAAGGTCCACGACCGTACGGCAGCCAACAAACATTCATCGACTTTTTCGTCGAGGCCGCGCTTCACGTTCACGTCTTCGGTAACGCCTTTCATATTGACTGTCCAGCGTAAGACCGCCGCGCCCTTCAAGCGCGGCTTGTCCCGCAGACGGTTCTCGTAACAATGGCGCGTTTGGATCGCGTGATCCTGGACGACCGCTTCAACCGCGGCCCTAGAAAGGCCCACGCCCGAAACCGACATTTCCTCGACGGGCAGGCCCGCGCAACCGCTAAGCCCGACCACGATCAACCAACCGCCGACCAAACGCATCTTACGCCTTGATCAGTTTCTTGTAGTCCGGCGCCCGCATCAGAATCGCGAGTTCTTTCTCGGTGTCCATCTCGATGCGGATCAACCAGCCGTCGTTCATCGGGTCGTCGTTCAAAGAGCCCGGATTGTCGACCATGGCCGTGTTGACCTCGATGACCGTGCCCGAAACCGGCGCGACCAGGTCGCTGACCGCCTTCACGCTCTCGACGACGCCGAAGGGCTCGCCTTGAGTGACCTTCTGGCCCTCCTCGGGCAGCTCGACGTAAACGACTTCACCCAAGGTGTCTTGCGCGTATTCGGTGATGCCCACGGTGACGACGTTCTCGTCGACCTGGGCCCACTCGTGGTCCTTCGTGTAGTAGTATTCCTCGGGCACGTTAAAGTTCGACATGTGTTTCCTCCAATTCAAACTTTCTTGCGATTCACGAACGGCGTGGGGACGACTTCGGCGCGCACCATGCGCCCGCGAATGTCGACCGCGATGGCTTTGCCGTCC
>DAISHW010000120.1:0-5858 GCA_036822295.1 Bdellovibrionales bacterium
TGGCCACGTTGAAGCGAATCCATGAGTCGGGGAGCTCCGCCGGGATGTAAGACCCCTGGATCGTCTTTTGCCGGACGAAGTGCGGCCAGTGGCGCCCCTGTGCGATCAAGCTCCAGTCTTCCCAATCCTTCATCCAGGCGGTGAAACCCTTTTGATTTCCCGCGGGCAGTTGATCGGGCATGAAAACCCCGCTCCCTTGATTCGCGGTGACTCGTTTGTAAACCCACCCGGGCTCGTTGACATCAAGGTCTTTCAGCTCCGTCACCCATTCGGTCGGTTGCGAGGGGACTTTCGGTTCCTCGCCCAAATACATGCGGATGAGGCGGTCCATGACGGGTAAAAGCGCTTTGTTGCCCAGGAACTCCACTCCCGGGACGACCATGAACTTGTACCGGCCGGCGCTGAATCCGCGCATCAGTTCGGCCGTCACCGTGGAGCTCAATTCCAAGCCCA
This sequence comes from Bdellovibrionales bacterium, assembly GCA_036822295.1. GTDB lineage: Bacteria > Bdellovibrionota > Bdellovibrionia > Bdellovibrionales > UBA1609 > JALHOQ01. The sequence continues at coordinate 454 of DAISHW010000120.1, forward strand.
TGGGATCGCAGAAATTCACCAACATTTTCACGCCGGGGTCGAGTGCCTTCAGATCCTTTTTGAGTTCCCCGACCTCGATCATCTTGATACCCATTTCATTCAAGATGCGGGCCTTGCGCACCGACTCTTCATCGTCGGGGGCGGTGCCTTCGGTGGGCATGTCGGTCGATTTTGAAGAGACGAGTGCGACGACTTCATCGGCCCAGCGTTCTTTGGGAATGTCCGCCAGGAAACTCGCGATCTGCTTGACCAGAGGAGCTTCACCGAGCGCCTGGCCGATTCCGGCCTTCGCCATGGCCACGTGGGTGCCCGCGATGTCGGCGAGCCCGCCCAAGCTTCCGGCATTGTCCTCGATGGCGCGCCATTGGCCGTTTTCATCGCGCATCAAATCGGAGCCCACGAAAACGCCGACGTATTTGTCGCGCCGGGTTTTCCAAACCGCGCGCATGTATTTCAGATTCGCATGGGTCGAAGAGAGAACCAGGAATTCAAGATAGTCTTTGGGAAACAGCCGCGCGGCTTTGATCTGGCGGGCGCTGTCAAACATCACGTCTTGGAACAACGCCATCAACGCCCGGGCCCTTTGCACGGAGCCCTCTTGCAGCAGGCGGTATTCGTCTTCGCTGATTCGTAAAGGGATGGGCAGGATGCGAATGCTGTCGTCCATTGGATGCGCCAGCAGGTGATCGGCGCGGGTCTCGGGGACCGGGAAGATTGCGGAATCTCGATACGCGGGGCGCAGTTCTCCGCCGGGAGTGGCGACTTCGTTGAAAGCCGCAAACGCGGGCCAGCCCGCGATGAGTGACGTGAGAATAGCGAGAAGCATGCCTTGCGGGACTAGCAACCCGCGTTCCGCACCCAAGGCACATTCCTTCGATTGGGGCGGACCGGGGCGCTTAAACCATGGACGTCTTTAAAGATTTTACTCTTGTTCGTCCTCGGCTTCGTCCAACTCTTCGTGAATCAGATCGTCTTCGTCGGGGTGCTGCCCGGCGCGGTAGGCCCCTGGGTTGATGGCCGTCACCCAGGCCTTGTAATGTTCGTAAATATCCTCGATCGGCGCGGGAGGATGGACCGGGCCCACGTGGACCTTGAGCACTCCCGGAAAGGGGATCAATCGGCCCTTGGGCCAGAGCTCGTTGTTGCCTTCGATGTACAGGAACAGAATCGGCGTGTCGGTCTTCGTCGCGAAAAGGCTCACGCCGCGCTTGAACATGTTGATGTAGCCGTCTTTGGAGCGCGTTCCTTCGGGGAAAAGAATCAGCCAGATGCGCTCCAGATTTTCAAGGAGCGACGTGCAGAGCTTGATCGCTTCGCCCTTTTTGTCTTTGCGATCGATCGGGATCGCGCCAAGGCAATGCTTGGAGAAAAACGTGAACACGGGGTTGCGAAACCAATAATCTTTGGCGGCCGTGATGAACAGGTCGAGCCAATATTGAAAAGGCACCGCGGCCGCGATCGACACGGCATCGAGGTGGCTCGAATGGTTCGAAATCAGAATGAGCTTCGGGTACTCTTCGTAGATCTTTTTGAAATCGCCAACGACTTGGAGACGAATGTAAAACTTGAACGCCAACCCCTTGAGCCACAGACCCCAGAGCGCGCGGAAGAACATGCTCGTGATGTCGAAGTGGCGGGTGAACAGCGGCAGATGCTTCAGATGCGGAGGCAGCTGAGTCCACTGTTCGTTGTCGTAGTTCCAATCCTTCATTGCGGAATCGCCGTCTGCTGCAGATAAATGTACATGTAGAAGAATATCGGGGCCACGAAGATCAGTTTATCCACCCGGGTCATTATGCCGTCGCGACCGATGATGAAGATGCCGGTGTTCTTGATGCCCAGATCCCGGCGGATCACGTTGATGATCAGATCGCCCATGCGACCGAAAATCGCGGCTGCCATGCCCGCCATGATCCAGAACTGCTCAGATCGGTCGGGCAACAAATGACGGAAACCCCACGCGACGGCCATCGTCACCACGAACGCGATCAGCATGCCCTCGAGCGTCACCTTGGTCGAGATGCGGCTGAACGGGCGGATCTTGCCGAAGAGCTTCGAGCAGGCCCAAGTCACGTTCTCGCTGACCTCGGTGAGCAGGTACAGATAGAGCACCATCAGTTCGCCGCCCGGGAAGCCCAGCAGCCGCCCCATGTGCATGTACGACCAACCCCAGAAAATAAACGCCAGCAGCGTGAGCGCCAGGTACTGAATCATATGGGTCGCGGAATTGCGCAGGAGCGGCACGAGGGCGATCGCGAACAGGAATATCATCGGCGTCAGGTTATAAAGCGCGAGTTGATCGTCATGGATCATGTAGGCGAGCAAGAAGATCGCGATGTAGGTGACCCATACGAACCAGCTGCGATGGTACATCCCCACCATTTGAAAGAAGGACTTGGCGCTCAAGACGCCGGTCCAAGCCAGGAAGATCAGCGGGAACGGCTTCGGCAACGCGAACGTGGCGAACAGTATCGGCGCCACGAACAGCCAGCTCTTCGAACTCGCCCAAGCCGACGCCATATTGGCGCCGCGGCCTTTGAGCGCGAAGAATAAAATGTTGAGCAGGATCAATGCGCCGATGATAAGGCCCGCGGTTTCAACGTAGCGGGGATCGTTCCATAGTCCGTAGAGCATCTATTCACTCCGCCATTGGATGCCGTGATCCTTGATTTTCTTGTAGAGGCTCGAACGCGAGATCTGCAAGAGCCTTGAAACCTCGTCGATGTCGTTCTGCTGCGTGAGCGCGCGTTGGATCAGCAAAGCTTCGTATTCGTTCACGAGCGTCGCCAGCCCCCGGTTCAAATCGACGCTGCCGGCGTCGTTGACCCCGGCGGCCGGGGGACGAATGACCTGCAGCACGTCTTCTTTGCGCAAGACGGGAAGCGGCGCGATCAAGAGCAATTGCTCGCAGACGCGTTTGAGCTCGCGCACGTTGCCCGGCCAGGGATATTCTTTGAGCACTTCGAGCGCGTCGGGACCGATTTCTTTTTTTCGGGCTTTGTCCTGCGAAATGAAATGCGCGATGAGTTCACCGATGTCGTCTTTGCGCTCGCGCAGCGGCGGCAGCAGGATTTTTTTGCCGCTCAAACGCCAGAGCAAATCCTCGCGGAACTTGCCCTCGGCCACGAGCTGGTTCAGGTTGCGGTTCGTGGCCGCGATCACGCGCGTCTGCACGGTGATCGAATCCTTGCTGCCGACCCGGCGCACCTCGCCCGTTTCTAAAAAGCGCAAAAGCTTGGCTTGCAAGGGCATCGACAGCGCTTCGATTTCGTCCAGGAAAAGATCCCCGCCTTGCGCGGCTTCGGCCAAACCCATCTTGTTTTGATCGGCGCCGGTGAACGCGCCTTTGACGTGTCCGAAGAATTCCGATTCGAAAAGGTTTTCCGGCACGCTCGCGACGTTGATGATCACGAACGGGGTGTCGGCCTGCTGCGCGTGGATGAGCTGCGCGCTGACCTCTTTGCCGGTTCCGGATTCCCCCTCGATCAGGATGGGGCCGGCTTCGTTGCGCAGTTGCGCGATTTGCCGTTGGATGTTCTGCGAGGCCTGGCTCGAACCGACCCAACGCATGCTTTGCGCGACCGCGCGCGAGGTCGCGCCTTGCAGCAGGAACAGGGCTTCGATCTTGTCGAGGGTCAGCACCAGTTCGTCGAGCGAAAGCGGTTTCGCCAAGAAGCGCGAGGCGCCCGCCTTCAAACACTGCTCCATGATCTGGCGGTCCAGATTCCCCGACATCGCGATGATTTCCAGATGCGCGTGCTTCTGGCTGAGCTTGCGAATGACCTCGATGCCCTCGGTGCGGCCGAGCTGGCCCGTCAAATGGATGTCGACCAGCGCCGCGTGAAAGCCGCGGTCGGGCAGGTGGGCCGGGTTCTGACACGCCATCATCCGCCATTGATCGGGCAAGGCCAGCTTGACCGACTGGATGACCAGTTGGTCGTCGTCCACTACGAGCAGAGTCAGGTCTTTCATTCTTAACTCCTGGCTTAAGCGTTGAAACTACAGCGAGAAAGGGCGTGTGACAACGAAATGGATTCGTTGTAATTTAGGCCCATGACAGATCGAATTTTGCTCCTCGAGAACATCGATCCGGGTGCGCGGGCGTACCTGGCGGATTTAGGCTTCAAAGTCGACATGGAAAAGAGCGCTTTCGACGAGGCCCAGCTCGACGAAGCGTTACCTAATTACCAGGCGCTGGGGATCCGCTCGAAGACCCATCTGTCGCGGGAACTGCTTTCGCGCCACCCGCACCTGAAGGCCGTGGGCGCCTTTTGCATCGGCACGAACCAAATTCATTTAGTCGAGGCCAATAAACAAGGCATCGCGGTGTTCAACGCGCCTTATTCGAACACCCGCAGCGTCGCGGAGCTCGTGTTGGCCGAAATGGTCGCGCTTTCCCGTCAGCTCGGCGAGGTCAACTCGGCCGCCCACCGGGGGGAATGGTTGAAATCCGCCAAAGGCTCGCGCGAGGTGCGTGGTAAGACCTTGGGCATCGTGGGCTACGGCCACATCGGCTCGCAAGTTTCGATTTTGGCCGAGGCCCTGGGCCTTCGCGTTTTATTTTATGACATCGTGAAAAAGCTGCCGCTCGGCAACGCGCGCGCCGTGGGATCGGTCGATGAACTGCTGCGCGAGAGCGATTTCGTGACGTTGCACGTGCCGGAAACTCCGGTCACGCAGAATATGATGGACGCCGCGCGCTTGCAGTCGATGCGCAAAGGCGCGTTCCTGATCAATGCCTCGCGCGGGACGGTCGTCGATATTCCGGCGCTGACCGGAGCCTTGAAGTCGGGGCATATCGCCGGCGCCGCGGTCGATGTGTTTCCCGAAGAGCCCCAGAGCAACAACGAAAAATTCATCAGCGAGCTGCAAGGCATGAAGAACGTGATCCTGACTCCGCATATCGGTGGCAGCACCGAGGAAGCTCAAGAGGCCATCGGCCGCGAGGTTGCGATCGCGCTCGGCACGTTCTTGACCACGGGGGCATCGCCGGGCGCCGTTAATTTCCCGCAGCTGAGCGTTCCGCAGAAAAGCCCCGACGACACCTCTTTGCGCCTGATCAACGTGCACCGCAACGTGCCCGGCGTGCTGAGCGCCGTGAACGGCATCGTCTCAAAAGCGCAAGCGAACATCAAAGCCCAGTACCTGGCCACGGATTCCAATATCGGCTACTTGGTCATGGACATCGAGCTCGACAATCCGGGTGAGGTGTACCAGGAAGTCGCGAAGCTCCCAACGTCGATCAAGACCCGTTTGATCGGTACGTAGTTCCGTTTTTGGGTACGTAGTTCCGTTTTCTAACGGGGCTGCGTCGAGAATCGGCTCGGACCTCCGCTTGCCTTAGGGCGTTTCTAAAACTAAAGGTAATGCTCAGTGAAAGTCATCGGCGTCGTCTTAGGGGCGGC
>DAISHW010000120.1:5868-7460 GCA_036822295.1 Bdellovibrionales bacterium
TACGTAATGATCTCGCTTGTACGAAGCGGTGGCGCGCTTCTTTCGGCGGGTGTGATAAAGCCGGCAGAGATTGGCTTGGATCCGCATCTGATTCCCAAGCAAATCGCGGTAAGATTGTTTCCCGACTTCGATACCAACAAGGTCACCATTTGGTGGATCGAGGCCGGCCGAGGCCAACTGGCGGAAATTCCCGTTGCGACAATCGCGCATTATCGGGGACACGAGACTCCCGCACTCCATGATCTGCGTATGGGCGAAAGGGCCGAATGTGCCGCGGTTTGCTGGTACATCCAAAACATCGGCTCACCACTGCCTGAAACGGTCGTCCAACGCCTAAAGAGCGAGCCCGCCAACGAGATTTTTATTCAATATTTCGATCGTGACGAGAAGGTGCCGGAAACTTGCGAAGCCGAGAAGATTCTGGATCCGATCTGCATGCGGCCGGTGAGCGTGCGTGAGGTGCGTAGAAAGTTGAAAACGTCCGCGCCCTATTATTTTATGCGCCGCTATCTGCAATCGCAGTTTTATCTGTTTATCGAGCGGCCCCGCTAAAAAATCTTGCCCGGGTTCAGGATGGTGTCCGGGTCGAACACTTTCTTGATCTGCTTCATGAAGCCGATTTCCACGGCCGAACGCGTGTGCGCCAGGTAGGGCTTCTTGGTCAGGCCCACGCCGTGCTCGGCGCTGACCGAGCCTTGCATGCGTTCGATCATGGCGAACATCTTTTCGTCGACGCGTTTGCATTCCTTCAAGAAATCCGCGGTCGGCATATCTTTCGGTTTCAAGATGTTGATGTGCAAGTTGCCGTCGCCGATGTGACCGAACCACACGGCTTCGAAATGCGGATATTCTTTTTTGAGAATGCCGTCCATCTCTTGCAAGAACTCGGGAACTTTGGACACGCGCACGCTGATGTCGTTTTTGTAAGGCGTGAAAGGTGACGTGGCCTCGGAAATATCCTCGCGCAAGCGCCACAGGTCTTTGGCTTGTTGGGGAGATTGCGCTTGAATGCCGTCCAAAATCCAACCTTGCTCGACGCCGCTCTCGAACAGTTCGAGAGCGCGGGCCTCGACCGTTTCACCGGTCGCTTCGATTTCGGCCAAGACGTAATACGGCGTGCGCTCGCCAAACGGTTGCTTCAAGTCGGTGTGGTGGTGAAGCACGCTCTTCAAGGCGAGGTCGGTGAACATCTCGAACGCCAGAATCGGCAATTCTTTTTTGAACGCGTGATAGATCTTCATCACCGCGTCCAAATCCTGCACCCCGAACACGAAAAGCAAAGGCTGAGCAGTCGGCCGCGTCAGGTTCAACGTCACTTTGGTGATCAATCCCAGAGTGCCTTCCGAGCCGATCATCAGATGACGCAAATCGTAGCCGGTCGCGTTTTTCACCAAAGCGTTGTTCAGATTCAAAACGTCGCCCGTTCCCGTCACCACTTCAAGCCCCGCGACCCACTGACGGATCAAACCGTAGCGCAAGACTTTGATGCCGCCGGCGTTGGTCGCGACGTTGCCGCCGATATGGCTCGAGCCGCGGCTCGCGAAGTCGACGGGAAAGTACATGCCTTTTTCTTCGGCGAATTTTTTCAGCGT
>DAISHW010000120.1:7470-7790 GCA_036822295.1 Bdellovibrionales bacterium
GCCCGCTTCGACGGTGACTGTCTGGTCGAACTCGTCGAACTCGAGAATGCGGTTCATTTTTTGGAAGGACACCACGACTTCGCCGTTCAGCGCCGCCGCTCCTCCGCTCAAGCCCGTGCGGCCGCCGCTCGGCACCAGCGCCACCTTGGGCTGACGAGCCCATTTGACCAACGACACGACCTCTTGGGTGGTTTTCGGGAAGACGATGGCGGCGGGCTTGGGTTCAAGGTATCTGGTCCAATCGCGGCCGTACTCGCGCAAATTCGCCTTGTCGGTCAGCACGCGATCGCGATCGAAAATACGACTCAATTCTCCGGAAT
>DAISHW010000121.1:0-1392 GCA_036822295.1 Bdellovibrionales bacterium
GCTCAAATACAGAGCGACCGTGAGCACCACGATATCGAAAAGCACGTGCACAAGGCTAAAGCGACGGGGAGAGAACCGCCCCAGGATTTGCATCATCCTTTCGGTTATCGCTGGAAGGGCAAAATCGGTCAACCGGAAGCGATGCGTCACCAACCCTCGGCGCATGCTCTCCCCAAGAGAATTTGCTAGAAGTGGGGATTCATCTGAAGGAAGTGCTGGAATGTCGAAACTGGGATTCGCTCTTCTCGGCTGCGGCCGAATCGCTCCGAAACACGTCGACGCTTTGACCAGTGGCGCGGTGCCGGGCGCCAAGCTCGTCGCGGTCTGCGATGAAATCTTGCCGCGCGCCGAAGCGATCGCCGCGAAATTGAAGATCCCGGCCTTCCGCGATCGTTTTGAAATGCTCGAGAAGATGGGCTCCGAAATCGACGTGGTCAGTGTTCTGACGCCGTCAGGTCTGCACGCCCGGCATGCCGTGGATATCGCGGGTTTTCGTAAACATATCGTGGTCGAAAAACCGATGGCGCTGACGCTTCAAGACGCCGATCGGATGATCGCGGCGGCCGACGCCAATGGCGTGCGCATGTTCGTCGTCAAACAGAACCGCTACAATCATCCGGTAAAAAAACTGCGTGAAGCTTTGGACGGCGGCCGTTTCGGCAAACTGGTGATGGGCACGGTGCGCGTGCGCTGGTGCCGGACGCAGAAGTATTACGATCAAGACGCATGGCGCGGAACTTGGGCTTACGACGGCGGCGTGTTCGCCAACCAGGCTTCGCATCACGTGGATCTGCTCCAGTGGATGATGGGTGACGTCGAGTCGGTGTTCGCCAAAACTTCGACCGCGCTCGTGAATATCGAAACCGAAGACACGGGCGTAGTGCTCGTGCGCTTTAAAAGCGGCGCGCTCGGCGTGATCGAGGCGACGACCGCGACGCGCCCGAAAGATTTGGAAGGCTCGCTGTCGATTCTTGGTGAAAAAGGCACGGTCGAGATCGCCGGCTTCGCGGTCAACGAAATGAAAACCTGGAACTTCACCGAGCCCGCGGCCGACGACGCCACGGTGGTTGAGAAATACCAAACGGCGCCGCCGAACGTGTACGGCTTCGGTCACACCGAATACTTGAACAAGGTGGTCGAGAGCATTCGCGAGGAGCGCTCGGCCCTGGTCGATGGCTTGGAGGGGCGAAAATCCCTTGAGTTGATTTCCGCGATCTATGAATCCGTCGAGACGGGTAAAGAAGTGTTCCTGCGCTTCGTTCCCAAGATGTGCAAGCTCGGTCAGATTCGTGAAGAGGGTCCGCGCGCATGACGATCCCGTTCATGGATCTCGAAGCGCAGATCAAGAGTCTTGAATCCGAGCTTCGCGCGGCGGTCGATGGCGTTATCGGA
>DAISHW010000121.1:1402-7790 GCA_036822295.1 Bdellovibrionales bacterium
CCCCGCCGTTGAAAAATTCGGCCGCGATTTCTTAAATCTGCATGGCGGAAAGTACGGCGTCGGTTGCGCGAACGGCACCAGCGCGATCACGGTGGCTTTGCGCGCGCTGGGAATTGGTGCCGGGGATGAAGTCCTGGTTCCCAATAACACGTTCTTCGGAACCCTGGAACCCATCGTCGAAGTCGGAGCCGTTCCGGTCCTGGTCGATATCGATGAAACCCACCGTCAGTTCGACCTGAAACAAGCCGAAAAGAAAATCACCGCGAAGACCAAGGCGATGATCCCGGTGCATCTGTACGGCTTGCCCGAGCCGATGGATCAGATCCTGGCTTTCGCGGGCGCGCACAAGCTCAAGGGCGTCGAAGACTGCGCGCAAGCCCATCTGGCCAAGTGGAACGGCAAAGCGGTCGGGACGTTCGGCGATCTCGCGACGTTCAGCTTTTTCCCCGGCAAAAATCTGGGCGCGTTCGGGGATGCGGGCTTTATCCTTACCGAAAACGAAAAGCTGTTCCATTTCGTCAAGCGCTACATCGATCACGGTCGCACGGACAAATACACTCACGAATTCTTCGGCGGCAATTTCCGCATGGACGGCATGCAGGGCGCCGTCTTGAGCGTGAAGCTGACGAAGATGCTTGAATGGACCGAGCGCCGCCGCGCTTTGGCGCGCGCTTACGATGAAGCCTTGAGCCCGAAAGGTTTGCGCGTGCTCAAGCCCCGCCCGGGCGCGATTCCGGTGTACCATCTGTACGTCGTCGAGGTCGCCAATCGCGGGGACGTGATGAGCGCCTTTAAGGCCGCCGACATCGGCTATGGCGTGCACTATCCCATGACCATGAATCAGCAGCCCGCGCTGGCGAGCTACGGATATAAAAAGGGTCAGTTCCCGGTTTCCGAAAACATGAGTTCGCGCATTCTCAGCTTGCCGTTTTTCCCCGAGATGACGCCGGAACAAATGCGCCGGGTGGTCGAGGTCTTCCTGAGCGTGGCCGAACCATGAGCCGCATGGTCTCAGTCGTGATCCCTTGCCGGAACGAAGTCCGCGCGATCGAAGCGACCGTGCGCGCGATTCTGGAGCAGGATTATCCCGAGATCGAAGTGCTGGTCGTGGACGGCCGTAGCGAGGACGGAACCAGGGACGTGCTGGCGCGGCTCGAGCGCGAGGACTCGCGGGTTCGCATGATCGACAATCCCCATAAACTCACGCCGTACGCATTCAACCTGGGCGTGAAGAACGCGCGGGGCGGTTTCGTTCAGATCGTAGGGTCGCGAAACGTCATGGCGCGCGATTACTTATCCTTGCTCGTTCAAGAACTGGGTAAAGATCCCTCTGTCGCCTGCGTGGGTGGCGATTACCAACATGTGAGCGACTCCGAGGCCGGTCGCCTGATCAGTCGGGCGATGGAATCCCGCTTTGGCGTGGGCGGCGGAAATTACCGCACGATGACCGGCGACCGCGACGTCGACACCGTGGGCGTGCCGATGTACCGCGCGAACATCTTCCACGAGGTCGGATACTTCGACGAAAACCTCACCCGCAATCAAGACGACGATTTCAATTTCCGCGTCACTCAAAAGGGCCACCGCATTCGCTACGTGCATGCGGCCAAGGTCACGTACTTGGTGCGCGGAAGCTTCAAGAAGGCCTTTCAGCAATTCTCGCAATACGGTTATTTCAAAGTTTTCGTGAATAAAAAGCATGGCGCCGTGACGACTTGGCGTCAGGTCGTGCCGGCGGCGTTTCTGGCGTTCTGGGTGATGGGTCTACCGGGAATGCTGCTGGCTGGCCAGGGGCTTGGTTTCGTCGATCGGCTCTATGTGCTGGCGACCTGTTTCGTTTTGCATGTAGGCTACGGCTACGGGTACTGGAAGGGCATTTGGGATTTTTTGATCCAGCGGCGTGACCCGAGCGCGAATTTTCAAAAGCAAACGACTTAAGGCGGCACGTGAAGGGCGAAGAAGAATATCGCGAGCAGAATTCGGTCCGCGTGCTCAACGCCGACAGCGAACCGCTCGACGAGGTCATGCTGGCCGACGTCCCCCGCGACTCGCTTAAGATCCGCTATTTTTTCAAAATCATCTCGAACATGGTCGGGCTTGTCTCGAATGTCTTCGTGCAGGCGATCGCGCCGCGGTCGCTCGGCCCGCAAGCCTTCGGGGATTTCAACTTTTTGACCAACTTCTTCGATCAGATGCTCGAGATGGTGGACGGGCGCAGTTCGGTCGGAGCCCTCGTCAAGGTTTCGCTTCGGCCGAACGAATCCGGTCTGCTCGTGTTTTATCTCTATTTCGCGGTCTTGGCTTCGGCTTTCGTTTTCGCCGTCACCGGTTTAGCGTTTGTGTTCCGAATCGACCAATTGATTTGGCCGGGGCAAATCGGCGAGTTCATTTTCCTGGCGGCGCTCTGGTCCGTGCTCGTATGGCTGCATGGAGTGTTACATAAGCTTTGCGACGCCTTCGGCTACACGCGCGAAGCCGAATGGGTCCGGATCCAGCAGAAAATCCTATCGGTGATTTTGCTCGGAGCGATGCTTTTCTACAGCAAAATCACGCTCGAGACCTTTTTCTATTACTACATCTTTTTGCTGCTCTATCTTTTGGTCGGCTTCGCCATGATTCTGATCTGGAAAGGGCGTTGGCCCAAGCTTCATGATTGGGTTTTGCCGTTCGGCCGCGCGCGCGCTTATCTGGCGGAATTCTTCGCGTACTCGTCGCCGCTGTTCACGTACGTCGCGGTCGAAGCGATCGTGGCCGTGGTTGACCGCTGGGTGTTGCAGAAGTTCTCAGGCTCCGAAGAGCAGGGATATTTCGGCTTCGCTTACCAGATGGGCTACATCAGCGTTTTGTTCGTGGGTTCGATCTCGCCGTTGATTCAACGCGAATTCTCGGTGGCCTTCGCGTCGAAAAATTTCACGCATATGGCGTACCTGTTCCGCAGGTATATGCCGATGATGTTCTCGATCGCGGCGTTCTTCACGGGGTTCATCGCTTTTCAGAGTGAAAAGCTGATCCATCTGTTCGCGGGCCAGCGCTTCAGCGAGTCCTTGTGGGTGATCTCGATCATGGCGTTCTATCCGATCTATTTCACCTTCGGCCGAGTGACCAGTTCAGTGTTCTACGCGACAGGCGAGACGCAGCTCTTCCGCAACCTCGGCTTGGTCGTGCAAGGGGCGGGTTTGGTGATGAGTTGGCTTCTCATAGCTCCCCACGCTTATGGCGGGCTCGATATGGGCGCCGTGGGACTCGCGTGGAAACTCGTGGCGGTTCAAGCGCTGCTGGTGAACATTCAAGTTTGGTTCTCGAGTCGACTGCTGCGCATCTCGTTTCGCGAGTACTTTTCGCATCAGGCGATTTGCCTGACGATGTTCTTGGCGATTGGTTATTTGGCCCGCTTCGTCGTGGATGATCTGGTGACCCGACATTCGCAAACCGATCTCGTCGAGTTTCTATTTGGCGGTATGGCGTATTGCGCATTGGTGGGCGGGATTACCTACGTGATGCCCAGTCTGTTTGGAGTACACCGTTCCGACATCACCCAAGTGCTGAAGTACGTCGCGAAGCTCTTAAGGATTCCAGAGAAAAAAGTCGTGCTACGTCCGCTGACCAGTTTGCCCCTCGGCAATCAGCCCTACCGCGAAGGGAAGTCTTTGCGTCTTGCAGTGTTGGGCGCGCGCAATTCTATCCATGCTATTCGTTGGGCCAACGCTATGATCGAACGTGGCCACGAAGTTCATTTTATCAGTCAGCATCCAGCCGACAACGAGTCACTTTTGCCCGGAGCACGCGAGTATCGCTTGCCATTTCCTTCCAGATGGGGGTACCCCGCATATTTCCTTAACGTTCCCAAAGTACGCGCGCTCCTCAATAAGATTCAGCCGGATGTGATTCATGTGCATTATGCGTCGGGGTATGGATCCCTCGCCACGCTCGCGACGAACAAGCCGGTCGTGCTCTCCGCATGGGGAAGTGATATTTTTGATATTCCTAAACGCTCTTTGCTTTACGGGTATTTTGTACGAAAAGTACTTGAGCGGGCATCGGCCGTGACGGCCGCGAGCGAAGCGTTAGGTAATGCGTGCGCAGCCGAAATCAAGAAGGACAAACCCATCTTTGTTTTGCCGTTCGGAGTAGATACGGAACTGTTCTCTCCCGATCGAGCAAAGTCTTCGTCAAAAATTCGGATCGGCTCAATCAAGTCGCTGGAGCCTGTATACGGGATTGATATTCTGGTGCGCGCATTCGCCATGGTGTATGAACGTGCCAAAAAAGAACCGATTGAGTTGGAGCTCATCCTGGTCGGAAAAGGCAAACAAGCACCGCTGATCGCAAACATGGTTCGTGAACTCGGCATCGGATCGGTGACCTCGTTCCGCGGGAGTTTGCCGCACGCACAGATACCGGATGTGCTCGGCGAGATGGATATCTTCGTCGCCCCGAGCCGTAGCGAAAGTTTCGGCGTGGCGCTCATCGAAGCCTCGGCCACTGGCATTCCCGTCATCGGCAGCCGCGTCGGTGGAATTCCCGAAGTCGTTGAGGACGGGGTGACCGGGCTGCTCGTGCGGCCCGACCGCACTCAGGAATTGGCAGATACTTTGTGGCGTCTTATCAAGGATCAGCGTCTTCGCGTCCAGCTTGGACAAAATGGCCGCGACAAAGTGGTGCGGGAGTTCAGCTGGCAAGCGAGTGTGACGGGTATGGAGACGCTCTATTACCAATACGGTCTGAAATCAGATTGATGCTGATTTTAACCGAAAAGGGAGGCCGAGCCTCCCTTCAATCGTTTTACTTAATTTTTCTAAATTTCCACGACCATCCAATTTGCAAATTGGTCGTGCTGTTGCCAGCGAGTGATTTTAGGTAGTAGGTCGTTGGCGAACTTACGACTAGTCCCATCCCACTGAGGGACACACCGTTGTAAGTGGTATTCGTGGTGGATTTTTCAGTGTAGAGGGCAGTTTGACCCTGGATCAAACCCGAGGAGGAGTTTCCACTTACCATACTAATGCCACCGCCGACCGTACTGGTGGTCGTCGCTCCATTTGATACGTACTGAAGGGCAAGGGTCCAGTCATATTCACCGGGTTGCAACGTGATGCTCGTCAAGTCGCCGAATTGCCCGGCCGCGATTCCAGTGGTCGAATAGTTCACAAGTCCGTTGCTGGAAGATGCGGTGGCAGGCAAAGTAAACGTTTTGGCAAAGGGAGCTACCGATATTTCGGTGGCATTTGAAGCCCATGTTCCGGCAGTTGTCTGTCCGCCCCGCCACTTCCGCCTTCTGCGGTCGAATCTTGCAAGCTACCTTCGTCACGTAAGCCGTTAACTATGGCCAGTTCGACGGTGCCGGCATTGTTGATCGCATAAACGTAGAGATATCCCGCGATGCCAGAGGACATTCCCAAGTTGGAACCCGAGCTGATAGTTAAAGACACAGCCCCCGTGACTGTCGCCATCGTATAGCTGCCATTACTGGCGGTATCACTCCGGAAACTTATCGTGACGGGAGATCCAACGGAAGGATCGTTGCCATCTTTGTTTTTCAATTCCACTGTGAGTTGATTGCCCGAGACGGCCGTCGAGAGCGACAGATTACTCAGCTCACTTGAAGAGCTCTGCGATGCCGCGGAGCCACCGACCGCCGACCACGAGCTGCCGTTGAACGCGAAAAGCGATCCGGCGGTGCCCAAGCCTGTCGAGTCGTACCAAACCATTTCTCCTTGTTGCGGATTGATAACCGCGATGTCAGGGCTTTATGAAACTTGAGGTGCGACGAATCCTAGGCCTGGTGGTCGCACTTGTGAAGCACTTAGTCCTGAAGAAATAAAAATAGAAATTACTAATGCTGCAAACTTCATAACATCTCCTTGTCAAAAAAAGTTTGTTTATATTAGGAATAAGGGGTGCTGGATGCAAATTAAGTTTTCAAGCAACGACTTTACAAACCAATCCCTGTTCTTCAGCTAGGCAATTGCCCAATAAACGCGCAATGCGCTATGCGGCAACTGCCCGTTTGACTCACCATTGCATGTAATGCAGCCTCCGGATACATGAAACCTGCATTGATCGTACTTGCCGCTCACGAGCCCTTGCTTGATCCCCGAGTGGATTGGGGCGCGCGACTGGCAAGCCATTCGCGTCCAGTGACCGTCTATGGATTGGACTGGGGTATGACGCGCAAGTCACTCGCGCCGACTTACCAGACGGTTCGTGCTAAGCCTCATGGGATATCGTGGGATTTTTTTAGTCGCGGATTGGTATTCTTTTTTGGATGGAACCTCTTTTGGGCTATTCCGGTCTTTCTGATTTTATTTCCTGTTGTGGCCTTTTTGGTCGTGGTTCGCCTGCTGGTCGGTCGAATTTTGGCGATGGTTCAGCGAATGCCGAGCCTTTG
>DAISHW010000122.1:0-1946 GCA_036822295.1 Bdellovibrionales bacterium
GGGACGACTGGAAGATTTAAACCGGGTCAAGCCCCTGGCCTATGCCCAGCGTACCATGAGACAGCGCAAAAAAGAGTTCTTCGTATTCGCTGAGATCAGCTTCTGCTTTGCTTAACTTTTTCATATTTAGCCTATAAGCTAAATATATAAGTAAAATCAATTACTTATGTAATATTGCTTATTTTAGTAAATTCCTATAATATGAATATAGTATCCAAGGAGGACTTTTTATGAGTTCAAAAGCGATGAAGCTCGTCACCGTTTCCCCCAACGGCCAAATCAGTATCGGCAAGGCGTGGGCAGGACGTCAAATTCGCGTGGAAGAGGTCAGCGAAAACGAAATCCATATTTCTGCGGGTACTTTCGTTCCAGATTCGCAAAAAGGCTTCTTCACGAAAGAAGCCAATCAAAGCCTTGATGAGTTCAATCAATGGGAAGATCAAAACGAGACGCCCAAAGAATCCGCTCGCGACACACTCAATAGAATAAAAAAAGAGCGCAAATCTCGTGGCCGATAAGAAAAAGTCTTCTGGCTCACCGGCTGCCGGCGGACGCTCTACTTTGCCTTGAGCTTCCCGTCTTCCGGCTGTGCTTGAGACTCCAGGCTCGAAAAGAATTTTTTGATCTTCGCAATCAACTCGACGGACAGACCCGCGCTCGTTTGGATTTTTTCCGCCACTTCGAGCGGCGAGAGTCTAGGCTTTCCCGGCTCCGGACGCATCAAATACTCAAACCAATCGCTGAACGCGAGAAGCTGCGCGGGCAAGGGAATCTTATGCGCGGCCAACGCCGCGGGAAAGCCTTTTCCGTCGACGCGTTCGTGGTGCTTTTCGATGATCTCGGTCACGCTCGGGGTCAGGGCGAATTTTTTATTCTTCAGCATGTTTATAGACGCCAACGGATGCGCATGGTCAGGACCGTCGGCTGAACCGGAAACCCGGTGATGCCGACATCGTGAAACAGACCCGCGATCGCAAGCTCCTCTGGAACGCCGACCCCGATCGCCATACTGAGAAGGCAGGCCAGCGACGAAACCACTTGCGCGTGGGAGTAGGAATCGCCCTTCACGTCCAATATGCCTTTGATCTGTTGCTTCAGATCCACTTTGGTTTTCACTTCGACAAATTTCTGTACGACTTGATGGCTTTGTTCCATCAGATCCCGGCCGGAATCAAAATTGGCTTCGACTTTTTGGTCGAAGATATTGTGAAAGAGCGCCTGGATATTCTGCCTGAGCCGCTCGCTCCGCTCCGTCTCCGAGCCGTTGTAGGATTTGTCTTGGGTCAGCTTCGCCATTTTTTCCGCGGAGTACTCATAGAATTTTTCGACCTGATCCATCTCTACGAAAACGGTCGACTCAGATCTGTCTTTCAATCTTTCGTATTTCTTCTCCGAAAGGCTTCCGCTCGCGGTCAATAATCCATATTTTTTGTTTACCGGCATGTAGAAATAAACCGAAAAATTCAGCTGCTCACCGGGCCCGATATCCACCATCTTGATGGCCTTGAATCTCTTTCTGACGCCGCCGCGGGAAGAGGAAACGACAAGCTCCTCAAAAAACGACTGGTCCATCGGCAGCAGAAACGCCTTCGAGTATCCGTTTTTCTTCAGCTCCGACACGGAAAAGTTTTTCGCGTCGGTGGATAAAAAAACGATATGCGCGTTGATGTAACTCGCCCTGAGCGTCTGCCCCAGCTCCAGCGCGTTGAGAGACTCGATGGCGCCGCCGACGAAAATCGTGGTGTTGTCGTCCATCTCGAACCCGTCGACAAACACGTCAAAATCCTCAACGCTGTCGACGAACTTCACCCGGGCACTCTCCACCAATTTTTCAAGGTGGCTTTTGCCGGTTTCACCAAGGCCGATCGCAACAAAATCCAGATCCGGAGGGCGCTCGCTCATCTATCCCGACACCTTCTTATGGGTCTGCTCAAGTTTTTGCTTCA
>DAISHW010000122.1:1956-7771 GCA_036822295.1 Bdellovibrionales bacterium
CGGCGTCAACGGCTTCACGATGTAGTTGGACACTCCGAGCTGAATGGCTTCCGCCATCTGCGAGGCCTCGGCTTCGGCCGTCAGCAGGACAAACGGCATTTTTTTGAACTTTGAATCCGCCCGGACTTTTTTCAGGAACTCCAACCCGGTGCAGTTGGGCATGTTCCAGTCAGAAATAATGAGCTGGAAGTCGCCCGCCGCCTGGAGTTTCTCCCAGGCTTTCTGTCCGTCTTCGGCCTCTTCGATGTTCGAGAACCCCAAACCGACGCAGGCTTTTTTAACGAGCCTCCGCATGGTGGACATATCGTCAACGATCAGAATTTTGGTCTTTGCATCAAACATGGGTTCTTCCTTCGTTAGTTTCGTTCACATTCGACTTCCAGATAGAAACGTCCGCCCGCGCCCTCAAAGGGTATGACGACGGTCGTAGCGTTGCTCGTTTGCCGGATGACGATTTCCTGGCCGCGCAGAATCGTCGGCAGAGATTTTGGAAAGTTGTAGCCCTTTTGATTTAGCTCAACCTTGGCCGCTCCATAAATGATGTTCAAAAGTTCGGCGGCGGCATCCTCGGATTCCTTCGTGATCGAGGTCTGTTTTTCATCGAACATATTTTCATAGACTTTCAAGAAGACGGCCTCTGGGAACGAGAGAATAACGGTCCCCTGCAGGTTGTCGGAATTCAGCGACAAGACGGCGGCGATGGCGATATTCTCCATCGGGGTCGTCTTAACGAAAGGCTTTTGGGGTCGCACCGGAGTGTTGCATTGAGTCTCAAGCGCCGAGTTCACCCCCTTAAGAAAGGGTTTGATGAATTCCAAGTCAATATTGTTTTTTGATTCTCGATGGCTCGTGACTTTTTCCCGCGCGGCTTCAACGCTCTCCACATGGGCGAACGCGCTGTGCAGTCCATCGGCCTTTATCTGGGCAAGAAGAGTTTGCCTGATGTTCACGGAATAAACCGTCTTTGAGTTGTTTTTCAATATCGCCCGGAACTGAAGAAACACCTGATAAAACTGGCGTTCGATCAGATTCGTGTTTTTGAAATCTATCACAAAGGAATCCACGGGGGCCAGAAGCCATCCGTTGATCTGCTTTTTGAAATCAACAATCTCATTCTCCGTCAGACTTACCGGCATAGAAATGATGCTTGTCTTTTCGTTCACTTCCACTTTGAAGCCGGACATGACTTTCCCTCTCTCCTACGCCGCCGCCGGTGCGTTGGCTTTTTTGCGGTAAAGGATAACTCCATCGCTTTCCACCGATTCAAACTCATTTGAAATGCCGATCAAGGTTTCCCCGGCTCCGAGAACCAGAAAGCCGTCCGGCTCTATCTGATTGAAAATGCGTTTCAGAATTTCCTTTTTTCCTTCGACATTTTGATAAATCAGGACATTTCGGCAAAGCACCAGATGAAACTTGTCCAAAGATATGAAGGACTCCTTGAGATTTATTTTCTTAAATTCGATTTGTTTTGTTATCTGGGGCAAGGCGACCCAGTTGCCCGAAGCCTCTGCCTGAAAGTATTTTTTCAAATGATAGGGCTGAAGCCCGCGGGAGACCTCCAGGGAAGAGAAGGTCGCGGTCCTCGCCTTATCCAAAACGCGCTCGGAAACATCAGATGCCAGTATTGAAAATGCGAGCGGCTTCCTTTGTTTTTCGCTGAACTCTTGAATCAACATCGCGACCGACAGGGCCTCTTGGCCCGTCGAGCTCGCGGCAGACCATATTTTCAGGCGGGTGGCGGACTCGGAAAAGACCGGAAGAACCGCGTGCTCGATGGCGCTAAAGACCCTTGGATCGCGGAAGAACGAGGTTTCATTGTTCGTCGCCGTATCGAGGAGAAGCTGCCTTAGCTGTCCCGAAATGCCCGTTTTCGACTGGGCGTAAATTTCATCGACCGAGCAATTCATGGCCGAAGCGATGTCTTCGATTCTGCGCTTCAACTGAAATAAATTGTGCTCGGAATAGATGATTCCGATCTCCGTTTCGATGTACTTCGCGAAGAAAAGCAAGGCGGAATCCGGGATCATACGCAACCCCTAACGGCAAGACCCTCGCCGACCTTTTCGTTGATGATCTCGGCGATTCCCTCCGGGTCCGCCATGCGGTCGAAGGCTCCGGCTTGAAATACGGCTCCGGGCATTCCGAAGACCACGCAAGACTCCTTGTTTTGAATGGCGATAGCGCCGCCACGGCGCTTGACCTCTGCCGCGCCATCGCGACCGTCAAACCCCATGCCGGTCAGAACCAGGCCAAGGCATTGCGGACCGAAGAGATCGGCCGCCGTCTGAAAAAGCGGATCGACGGAAGGGCGCACCGAATGGATGAGCGGGCCTTGATCCAGGGAAATCACCGTTCTCTCTGAGGTTCCATGAAGCCGCAGATGGTAGTCCCCGGGCGCGACATAGACGTGATTTTTTTCCAGAACGTCACCATGCGCGGCTTCCGTTACGGCGATACCCGAGATTTTCGCGAGCCGGTCGGCGAAACTGGCGGTGAAAACCGGAGGCATGTGCTGGGCGATGACGATGGGACAGGACAAGGGTACCGAAAGACTCGCGAAAATTTTCTCGATTACGGTCGGCCCGCCCGTCGAGGAACCGATGACGACGATGCGCGGACTGAAGAGACTCCAGACCACTTTCTGAAAAGCCTCGTCCGGAGTCGCCACGACGTCATTTTTCTGTTCCCGCAAATAAGAGGGGAAAAGCTCCTCTAATTTGGGAACGAGAACAGATTGGATTTTTTCGACCGGCCCCCTGTCGTCACCGCTGCCTTCGCCGTTCGGCTTGGCGATGAAATCCCTTGCCCCTAGGTTCAATGCCTCGAGCGTGATTTCCGCGCCCCGCTTTGAAAGAGAGGAAAACACGAGTGTCGGACAATCCAGGTTTCGCTGCTTCATCTCCCGCAAGGTTTGTATGCCGTCCATTTCCGGCATCTCCATATCCAGAATTAAAAGATCCGGCTTGGAATCCTCCATTCTTTCAATAGCTATGCGGCCGTTCGGCACGGCCCCGACAACATCTATCCAGTCGGCCCCCTCAAGGGCCGAGCGGATAAATTTTCGATAAAGAGCCGAGTCGTCAGCGATCAGAGTTTTCAGCCGGCCCACTACTTCGCTCTTTTCACCAAGGCCAGCAGACTCTCGGCGAGTTTCGACAAGCCCTTGGTCGCGTCGACGGTTTGGTTCGAGTTGGCGCTGGTTGTGGTCGCGGCCTGCGAAACGGTTTTGATCGACGACACGATGTTGTCCACGCCTTTCTTCGACTCGATGACAACCCGGGAAATCTCGTTGGTCGTCGCCGTCTGCTCTTCAACGGCGCTCGCCACCACGCCAGAGAGTCCATTGAGGTTTTCCACGGCCTTCGATATTTCGCCGATAGCCTCTACCGCGTCTTTGGTGTCGGCTTGAATCGCATTGATCTTGTTGGTGATGTCGTCCGTGGCTTTGGCGGTTTGTTTCGCAAGCTCTTTCACTTCGTTGGCGACGACGGCGAAACCCTTTCCGGCTTCACCGGCCCGGGCGGCTTCGATCTGGGCGTTAAGGGCCAGAAGGTTCGTTTGTTGGGCTATCGAGCTGATGACCTTGATGACCTCCCCGATCTCCTGGCTGCTGTCGCCGAGTTTGGTCACGATCTGATTGGACTTCTGGGCTTTCTCCAGGGTGGTCTTAGCCATGTGCGCGGATTCGGTCGTCGAGCGCCCGATTTCCTTGATGGACGCGACCATTTCCTCCATGTTCGTCGCCACGGTTTGAACGCCGGTGGCCACCTGTTGAGCCGCCGCGGCGGCGCCTTGAGACTCCTTGGTCGTGTTGCCGGCCGCGTTTGACATTTCCAAGGCCGTCGCGGTCAATTCCTCGGCGGTGCTTGCCAGGGTATTGGCTGCCTCTTGAACTTCGTTGATGATCTGCTGTTTCGTAACGTCGCTTGCGATCTTGATGATCTTGCTGACCTCGCCGACTTCGTTTTTGATCGGCGAGTAAACGGCCTGAAGATAAATCGTTTTCCCCGAGCGGGTCTTTCTCTTGAAAACGCCGCCTTGCGGCTGTCCCGCCTTCAGATCGGCCCAGAATTTGGCGTACTCCGGGCTGCTGGCATCGGCGGGATCGCAGAAGATTCTGTGATGCTTGCCCTTCACCTCGTCTTCAGAATACTCCATGGTGGCCTGGAAATTTTTGTTGCAGGCCAGGATCGTTCCGCCGGTGTCGAACTCAATGTAAGCGAAAGAAGTATCGACCGCATGGAACAGCCCTCTCATTTGCTGGCGCTCAAGCTCCAGTGCCGTAATGTCGTAGCGGACGCCCAAATATTTTCTCGGCTTTCCGTTCGGCCCGAGAATGGGGGCGATGACCGCATCGACATAATAAGGAGTCCCGTCCTTCGCCCTGTTCTTGATGATCCCGCGAAACATTTTTCCCCGACCGATGGTCGCCCACATCTCTTTGAACACGGATTTCGGCATGTCAGGATGGCGAGTGATGCTGTGAGGCTGGCCGATCAACTCGTCAAGGCTGAATTTCGACACCTCCATGTACTTTTCATTGGCCGTGAGAATATCGCCCTTTAGATTCGATTCGGAAACGATGCTGGTCATGTTCATGATGTCGGCGCGGGCCTTGAGCTCAACCTTGGTTTCCGTGACGTCGGTCGCGAACTTGACCACCTTCTGGACTTTTCCATCCGATCCAAGAATCGGGTTATATGAGGCCACGATCCAGACTTCCCGGCCGTTTTTCCCGAGTCTTTTGTATTCCCCCGCATCGGGCGTTCCGGCGCCAAGGTTCTTCCAAAAATCCTTGTATTCGGAACTTTTCGCGTACTCAGGCTCACAGAACATGCGATGGTTTTTCCCTTTGATCTCGTCCATCTCGTATCCGGTCGCCGCTAAAAAATTATCGTTGGCGTTCAGGACGGTGCCGTCCAGGGCGAACTCGATCACGGCCTGGGTTCTTTTGATCGCCGTGATCCATGCGTCCGATTCCCCTTGGAAGTTTTGCTGTTCGATACGTTCAGTTGTGCTCATCCGTGTGCTCCTTTAGCTGTTGATTCTTGATGAAGTTTCAATTGTCGGCGAGAGTTCCCGAGAGATCCTGCTCAAGTCGAGGACGCTCAAAAACGAGCCATCGGCTTTGTAGATTCCCTTGATATACTTTCTAACGTCGGGCGGAAGAGTGTGGGGCGGAGTTTCGAAGTTGGCTTGTTCCATCTCGACGACGTCGCCGATGGAATCCACGATCAAAGATACGAGATTTCCGTCGATCTTGCAGATCACCGACATCTCTTCGCCCTTTTTATCGGCGCTGTTGTGGTTGAACATTTCACGCAAGCCAACGGCCGTCGCGATCTGCCCGCGAAGATTAACGAGCCCGCGCACGAATTTCGGCGCAAGCGGAACGGGCACGATCTGCGATTGCTTCGCGACCTCTTGCACGCTCCCCACCTCGATGCCGAAGATGTCGGACCCAATGTGAAAAGTCGTGATGAGCTCGGTGATTTTCTGGCTCATGCGGCGGCCTCTTCCTTCTGCGTAAGGGAGCGGACGGCATGAAGAAGATCCTCGGTTTTCAGCTTCTCAAGATAGATATTGAAACCGGCTTTCGCCCCTTCATCGGTGTAGTTCTTATCGGCGCGCGAGCTGACGGCAAGAAGCGGCACTTTGCCGTACAAGGGATGCTTCCTGATGTTTTGCGCCAACTGGAAGCCGTTCATCCGCGGCATCTCGACATCAAGCGTCAGCACATCGGGCTGCAGCGCCTTGATCAGCTCGCGCGCCTCGTAGGGATCGGCGGCCTCCCCCACGACCTCGAGCCGCG
>DAISHW010000123.1:0-7753 GCA_036822295.1 Bdellovibrionales bacterium
CACTGGGACACTTTGACCTGGCCACACATGGGACACTTTGAGGTGGCCGCCGGGGTTCAGCTTGTGCCGCCACTGACCACCTCCAGGCGGCCGGATTTTACGACGACTTAAATTTCTCGGGAACTACACGGTCTATGCCCAGCGTACATCTGGGGACGCGGTGGGGACAGCAAGAAAAAACCCGCTCGGTATTCCGGCGGGTCTTTTGCGATCAATCTCTGCGCGAAAGCAGTTGTTTTAGCTTAAGGCTGACAAGCTAAAACAACTTTGTGTTCCTTTAGCAGATAGTCGAAAACCTTGGGCTCGTTGCTATAATCTCTACAGAGGAAGCTTTCAACCACTCCGACCTGCGCTGGTGTAACAGTTGGTTTATTTGGCTCTAGAAAAGCGCTCAAATAGTCTAGCAGAATGCCGTCCTTCAACCTGGGATGCTTCTCGAAAACACCATGCGTAGCTAACTCGGATAAACGAACAAACCATTTTTCGGGGGAACCTAAGTCCCATTGATTGCAGTTCGGATCGGAAGACACCCCGTCGACGTTAGCATCAAAGTCGCCACAAAAAGTATATTCCGATGATAGTTTTTGGTGATTATACACAAGACGTATTGCTTCAATATCAAAACTCCCTAACTCCATGCTTTTGGAATTACGGGCGGAAAACGGAGAATAATCCATGACGGTTTTCGAAGCAAAAAAAGCATCTGCTTCTCGGCTACCGGAAAAATTATGCTTAAGCCCGTTGAAATGGCCAATTTCATGAATAAATACAAAACCGAGAGTCCATTCTGGTTTAGGATGAAGATAAGTCATGAATTCGTTTCTTCTCAGGAAGATCTTTGCCACGTTATCTACGCCAATGTCTTCGCGTAAATAATTGTCGACTTCTGGCGAAGCGGGGGTGGGAATAAGATTGTCCGCTAGAGTATTTGAGAACCCGATATATCCACCTAAAATTTCTCCGGTTTGGGGATCGAAAGTGATCTGTGTCGTTCCACCTATTCCTGACCAAGAAATGTCTGCGACACCATTCCAAAGTACGCATAGCTTCCGCGCGGTATAGCATTCCCTCACATCAACAGTCTCAATCGAGCTTTGAATGCGAAAATAATCGACACCTAGAACTCTGTTCCAATTGGCGAAAGAGGTTTTGAGCACCGAAATATACCGGGAAGGAAAACTTGTATCGATCACGACCGGCATGAATTTCTTTAAATCATGGTGCAGAAAATTTGCGCGCTCAAACTTGATCCCTAGCATATCCTCATTGTGTTTTACCGCTTGTAAGCCACCCGGTGCGGTAAATACATGCACTTCTTCTTTCGCATCGGGATTTGCGGGCGACGAAACGTGGGCAGAGGGAAAAAATATAACGGAGAAGCCCGTCCCAGTGGGAGGTGAAAGCTCAAAGCGTTCATTTCCGAGGTCTGTAAACGTGTAACTTTCCAGGTTAGGAGGGTTGCAATAGTCGTAAGCGATCAAGAATCTCTTCGCGGTAAAATTCTCGCCCAATGTAACCTGATCTGCCTTCCATCTGAGGTTTTTTTGTAATGCACAGTCTCGTTCAACTGCAAGGCGGGTTAATTCTTTGAGCGTTGCCTTGCCACTCGATTCATCAAAGGACCATTTACGTGCGCTGAGAATCATAGGTGCAATATCTGGAGTTTGAAAATTGGCATTCGTCTGCCACACCTTGTGCTTTCTCAGGAGAACGATGGCCTCTTCGGGAAAACCACTGGTGGTTTTTTGCGATGATTTCGATATCGTTTGATTGTAGGGAAAAGTTTTTAAGTCGACTTCATCGGCGAGAGCTGAAAACCCAAATGCGGTAAAGCAAAGAATGCCCATTAGATACTTCATGCTGTTCTCCCTGGAAGGCCACCGAGCTATTGGCAGTCTGTTTTACAGAGGAGATCATTGAGGATTTATTTTTGCAATAGCGCGCCGCCGTCCTTGAACCTAATAATTCTGCCGCGCCGACCGACAAAACTGGCTTGCGGCACATGCTCAGGCCCTTATGGGGACAAAAAGTAAGGCAGAAGGCGGTCTGGACGCATTTACGAGGGTTTTGGAGAGCCCGATAGGCTCAGTGTGTACCGATGCCTTTTGGTCTCCGGCTGGCTGAGCCAATGTTCCCCAGCCTCCTCAAATCCAGCTCGCTCATAATTTTTCCGAAGACCGGCCCACAGAAGCGATGGGCCGTGTTTTTCAAGGGCTGCATCCGCAAACGGGTAGGCTTCAATCCCGGTCCACCCATTTTGGACTCCGTATTCTTTGAGCGCCACCAAAACTCGCTCCTGCATGTTTTGCCCCCTAAATTTCGGTGCGACCGTAAAGCAAAGAATGCCCGCCGTCGTTTTCGCGGCATCTCCGAGTTGGCCCACACGCTTCCACGCCCAATAAAAATCTATCAGCGGGCCGACCGACACCCACGCACAGGGCTCATTGTTCAAGTAGGCAATGACTCCGACATGGAAATTGGATTTCACGCGATCCAGGACGCAGTTTTTTAGGCGCTCGGGGTTTTCCTTTTGAACGCGGTGGTATTCGTCCATCGAGGTCCACTTCTGATGCCAGAACGAGCAATAGCAAAGTTTCCCGTCATCGCCGTGCTTCGTGAGCAGCTCATAATCGGCAGTATTTTCTTCGGTCAATTTTTTGATGATGATTTGATCCTTCATTTCTTCGGAGCCTCCCGAAGATCCAGTAAATTTCCATCAGGGTCGGTAAACGAGACGTGGCTGCCCCAAGAGTTTTTGGAAACTGGCCCGAGAAATTTCACGCCCCTCGATTTGTAGAAGTCATAAGCCTTATCAATATCTGATACGTTCATTGTGACTGTGGCTCCGCTACGCCTTTCCGCGCTTTTAGAAAATTCAGTGGTGCTTGCTTTGTGAAGTCCCAGGCGAACTCCATGCAAGTCTACTGTGGCCCAGTAGTCATCTTGATCCAGGATTTTCAATCCCAAAACATCGCGATAAAACTCAGCCGACTTTTTCACGTCAGTGACGAAATAATAGATGTTATCCAATCCGTTAATCATGACCAACTCCGATCCCATTGCGCGGTACTCGTTTTTCAGTAGCCCAAACAAATCAACGTCAAGCAACTCGCCATCTTTCATGCTGTCATTGCGAAGCAAGCCTTCGTGTTGAAATCCGACTTTCTGTAAAACTCGAATGGATGCTTTGTTTCGGGAAAAAACTTTGGCGAAAATCCGCGTTACTCCCAGCTCCGAAAAAGCGTACTCAACGGCCTTCCCTGTGACTTTCGTCAAAATGCCGCTTCCCCAATGCTCCTTTCCCAGCCAGTAACCGATTTCCGCTTTGTGCCCGCTGGGCTCGAAGTCATGAAAGCCAAAGACGCCAATCAATTTATTTGTCTTCGCAAGGCGGATTGCCAAGGTCGTGGGCTTAGTTTCGGAGCTGCGTTTTTCGCGCATTCGAGCTAAAAACCAATCCGCTTCCGCATCACCGTAGGGGTATGGAATCGAGAATGTTTGGCGGTAGATTTCTTTTTCTTGAAGTCCGTCGATGATGGCTGCTTTATCGGAGTCTTGAATCTCCGTCAGAATGATTTCTGGTGATACAGACAACTGAAATTGAAACATGGCGATATCACCCCCTCTGAGAGCGATCTTTATAGGTCTTTGGTGGCCACCTCACAAGACGCTTCCGGGCGCGAGAGCCGGGGGGCAGAAGCCTGTGTGGCGAGAGTCGCCGCCGGGCTCGTTCGGACAGTCTTTAGGCACCCAAAGAAATAGCCAAAACTAATCAGTATCGAAATTTCACCGGGTATTTTTGACCGCAGTCATTCTTTCATGCTTTTCACGGTGTCATTCGATTTCAGCGCCGAAAACTTCCTCAAAGTACAAGTAAACAATAATAGACGATGTCCGACGGATTGGCCCGGACATTGCTCATTGCGTTAGATCGGTGTCAAGAGGTTACTGATGCGAATGAAGATGCTCCTCATTGAGGACGACAAAAATTTTGTGAACGCGGTTCGGTTGATGATGCGAAGTCATCCGGTTGATGTCGTGTGGGCATCCACAGGCGCGGAAGGCATTCAAGCCTTCCGGAAAAACCAACACGGCTTCGCCACGGTCATCGTCGATTACTGTCTTCCCGACCTTAAAGGGAGCGAAGTCGCCCTCACCATTAAAAAGCTGAATACCCAGCAGGATATTTTGTTTGCCAGCGGATTTAACGATCCAAATAATTTGATCGACCTTCTCGAAACCGGCGGCAGCCGCAGTTTTATCTACAAAGGCCGCCCACCCGAAGAAATCGCGGCGCGGATTTTGGATTCGCTGACCATTTATGAAAAACAAAACCGCGTTCTCGGTGCTGACTTCAGCGACAAGAGCGAAATCGAAGCGGATTTACGGCGAGATGGCATCATTGGCAGATCCAAAATCATGCACGATGTTTTGAAAGCCGCTCGGAAGTACCGCGAAGAGCCGTTTCCCACTCTCATCATTGGCGAAACTGGCAGTGGCAAAGAGCTGATTGCAAAAGCCCTGATCCCCACTGGCAAGCAAATGATCGTGGTGGATTGCCCAAGATACTCGAAGAGTGAAAATTTGCTTGAATCTGATCTCTTCGGCCATGTGAAGGGAGCCTTCACGGGCGCGGATAAAGATAAGCCAGGACTTCTTTCTCAAGCCCACGGACAAGTTATTTTTCTGGATGAGCTTCATCAGCTCTCGTTGGATGCGCAAACGAAGCTCCTACGATTCCTTCAAGAAATGAAATACCGCCGCTTGGGGGACCACTCAGGCCGAGAAATCCCTGTTCAGTTCAAGCTGATTGCCGCAGCAAAGCCCGATATTTTTGAGCGCATCAAAGATGGAACTTTCCTGGAAGACCTTTATCACCGCGTTGGCCGCCTGGAGGTCCGAGTGCCATCGCTCCGAGAGCGTCTTGATGATCTGGAACCGCTGGTTCGCCACTTTCAAGATGAAATCAATGCGCTAAGGCTTCCGGGATTAAGAAAGCAGTTTCGGATTTCAACGATTGTCGAGATGAGCAAATACCCTTGGCCGGGGAATATCCGCGAGCTTCAAAACATCGTGACGAGACTTATGACCGATACAAGCGGTGACATCATCAATCCGGAAGATTTTAAAAATATCAAGACTAAGGATTCGCGGAATGTGTCTCATGTCTCCATTCGCGCTGCAAAGGCCGAAGTGGAGGCAAGCGCCATCATTTCCGCTCTTCATAAATCCCAATCGAAGGCGGATGCCGCTGAGATTTTGGGAATCACTCGCTGGGCTTTGAACCGAACAATGAGCCGCCTCGGAATAAATCCCGAGCAGCACCTTGTTCCAAATAAACGGAGGGAAAACGCATGTTAACGCCAACAACATTGGTGGGCTTGGCCTGTTTGATCGCAAACGGAAGCCCCGCAGATCAAGAAAAACTAAAAACCCTGCTCTCGCAGGAAGAAATCGTCCGCGTCTCGGAGGTCATTCAGTCCGGTGCTTGCTTGCCCGAAACTTTTGAAGAGATGCTCAAAAAATATAAGTGCGTTCAGCCCGCTATGGGCTCGATGATGCCCACGCTCGAATCGTTTTAGGCGATGAAACAAAAATTTGGATGGATGGCTCTCGCCTTGATTGGCGCAGGGATTTTTGTAGGATTGATGGTGGTTGAAAAGGATAAGATCAGAATGAAACCAGTTGACGAGTTGAAAGTGAGAATCACGGGGTCGATGACTCTTCCTGACCCCGCGAAAATTGATTCAACCGGCGATTGGTATTATCTGAGCCATGTTTCAAGTGGCCTTGTCTCCTATGACAGCCAGAAGCAGAAGTTCGCACCCCTCATGGTCGAAAGCCTGTCCACAGAGGAAAACGGAGTCCATCGGTTTCAACTTCTCCCTGGGCTAAAATTCCACGACGGCACACCGCTGACAGTTAAGGATGTGGTGTGGTCGATCAAAAGGCAGCTTTTGCTTAAATCCTCGACCCATTTTCGCCTGTGGGATTATGTGGTGGGATGCGAAGACCTTAAATCCCTCGATCAGGAGTGTGAAGGGCTGAAAGCTGTTTCGGATTTTGAAATCGAAATCAAATTGAAAATCCGAGCGGATTCTTTTTTTCTGCAACTCGCGTCTCCTGAAACCGGCATCTGGGCTGCAAGCGATATGAACCCCCAAACCGGGGAACTGAAAGCGACCAAGTTTTCCGGTGCGTATTTTGTGAAAAATATTGAAGCGGAATCGGCGCTGCTTTTGCGAAACCCTCATGCGGTGCTTAGTCAAAAATTCCCAGAGTCGCCAAAATCCATCCGGCTCGTCAAGGTTGCTTTGCCAGCGCTCAATCAAGCGCTGAAGGATAAAAAAGTGGACTTGGCCGTTCGCTCCTATCGTCCATTTGGTGAGGAGAGCTGGAGCGTCCATGGTGTCAGCGTCCGCTCAACCACTCCATCGACGATCATTTATCTTTACGGTACTGGAACGAAATCCCATAAGCCGGTGGGCCGCGATTTTATTGAGTCCGCTTGGCAAAATAACAAAGACGAAAGAATCACTCCGGCGGACACCTATCTGCCATTTGCAAATAAATACGGGCTTACTAAAGAACAATTCCTCAAAGAGCTTCCGGAGAAAACTGCGCCAGTTCTTCGCATCTTGGCACCGGAAGGGTTTTTCGCAAAAGAATTTTTAGAGCAGTTGCAAGTGGCGGCGAATGACGTCGGAACAACCTTAAAATTTCATTTCGGCGGGCCTGCGGAGTGGTTTGGCGCATTCAGAGACGAAAGTGCGTCTGAAAAATATGACTACATCCTGAGTATCTATGCCGCCTCAGAGCGCTACCCATCGGTGCAACTTCGCCAGATCACCGGAAGCCTTCCCAAAGCGCCGATTGATTTAACCGACGCCGAAGCTCCCGATCTGACCGAGGGCCGCATTCAGATTCTTCGGGACTATCAAAAATGGCTTCTTCGATCGCTTCAGGCGGTTCCGATCTTTTTTAACTCGACGCTTTTTTTGCATCAGAACCATCTCGATATTGGAGAACAGCCCACCAGTGATGCGGAAATTGAACTTTGGCGTGTTCGGGAAAAGGTTGGCCCATGACCGCCGCTCCTAAGATCCATCCAGAAATGAACACCTCAAATCTCTGGGAGGATCAATTTCTTTCGTGGGCTTCTGGTCTTGGGATTTCTATTGTCGAGAGAAAGAATCAAATCGGCGCGTATCCTTACTTTCAATTTGAAGCGAATTTCAATGCAGATGGGCGTCGATGTTTTACCTATGGACGCTCCCAAAATCGAAGGCTCGCGGCAGTCAAAGCGGTAGCGGAATTTGCGGAGCGAAAAGCTATGCTCAACTTTTTCAAAAGTCAGTGCGAGGTGGCCAAAAATATTCCAGCCCCAATGAGAACAAGCAACGGGTGGGCGGTCCACCAAACGGCGGAGCTTGCGGAAAAAACGGCCGTAAATGAAGCTCTGGAGCGGCACTTGCTGCTCCTCTCTTACTTCAAATTCGGCTGGAGCGGATTTCATCTTGTTCAAAAAATTCAAACACCGGGAATGGATCTTTATTTCCTGACCTCAAGATTCACGTCCAAAGGGAGAATCGCGAGCCTGGTCATCGCCAAGTCCCCCCGTTATCCCGGCGTTTCGTTTGGCTACTGCGCGGGACAAATAGAAGATCTCGGGCGAGCGGATTTTTGGGAGTCCGCACTTTTTGAGGCTGCCGATAAAATCCTGACTTTGAATGGCCGCCCGGTGGATTTGAGT
>DAISHW010000124.1:0-4195 GCA_036822295.1 Bdellovibrionales bacterium
TCCTGGGGATACAAGATCATATGTTGGCCGCGCATAAAGATTTGACCGACCGCGGGCGCGTGACCCGCGAGCTTCGTCGCGGTCTCGCCGACCACGTTCAGCTCATGGAACTCGCCGTCGTCGGTCATGATCAAATATTGAGTGCGCAAGTCGACGCGAACCGGAGTTTCAAAGGCCTCGTTCGCGTAGATGGCCGCGCTCGAACGCGAGTACGCGCGCATCGCCGGGTGAATGTCGGGGGCGTACTTCGCGAGTTGCGCGTAGGTCTCGACCGTCACGGCATAGGATCCGCCCTGGCTGATCCGCGAATCGCAGGCGCCTTGCAAGCCTTGCCGCGGACCGTGCGTGCAGGTGGTGTGCGGGAAGCCGTCGATGTGACGGGCCTCGTGCATGAAAACGCTGGCCAGATCGAGCGCCGTCATGTTCGCGGTCAGCGCCATCGGGCAAACATACATGGTGTTGCCGAACCAGTAGACATAGGCGACGACGCCTTTCGCGCAACTGCCCTCGACTTGGAATTCATTGATGCGGCCGATGAAGTAATCCCACCAGCTCGAGGCGAAGCGACCCGAGAACAGATCGTCATTGCTCTTCGGCATATCGGGCGCGAAGCGCGTTTGCCGCATGAACATGATGCCGCCGAGCAGATGGGCCGTCGGCGAATCGTCCAGGCAATATTCGGCGCCCGCGAGCGAGCGGAATTGCGGGAAGCTCGCCGCGATTTCGCTCATTTCGGTTTGTGAAATGCAATCGTTGGCGTGCGCCGCGAACGCGGAGCAAGCGAAAAGCAAAGAACAGATCCATCCGGTGAATCTCATATTTCCCCCTTGATGCATAAGATCGCATCACGGGGTTTCAAAAACTGCCAGGGGAAAATTCTTACTTATTCTTACTGACGACTGACTTCGTCGAGTTTTTTCTGTGCGTAGTTCCTTACGAAGGGATCTTGAATCTCGGGAATCGTCTTCGCCAGCGTGTCGCGCGCCTTTTCATCGGTCCGCGCTTGGCTGGCGAGTCCGTCGATGGCCATGATTCTTACGGACTTGTCGCGAACACCGTCGATCTCATCCATCGTGTGCGGTTCGGGCGCGCGCCCCGAGTTTTCCAGCGGCGCCTTGGCCAGGTCGCGCAATTCCTCGCGACTGTTCAGCCCGCCCTGCACCAACAGATATGTCGACAAGATCTTCTCACGGGCCGGCGCCACCGGATTGCGGGCCGTCTGCAGAAGCTGACGCGATTGCGGGGGCGTGAGCTTGCGGACCACGTTTTGAATCTCGCGCTCTTTGGCGTCGCCGTCGACTTGCGCGTGGTCGAGCGATTTGGCTTCGTGGCTCAGCCATTTTTGAAATTCAGGATCGACGGGATCGGGAGCGATGCGCGGTTCGGACCGTTCCACGGAGCGGTCGGCGGCCGCCTCGGGCGCGGATGCCGGCAGTCGCTTTTTACTGAACCAGGGTCTGATATTCGGAACTTCGCCCTGTTCCTCGCGCACCTTCAGGGCGATCATCACGACCGCCAAAGCCAAGATCACGGTGGCTCCGAGCCATCCCCGTTTCATCAACTCCCCCTAAATCCATTGCATCAACCACGGCTTTGCGAACACCCACACGCCGATGATCAATCCAATTTTAAGCACGAAAGCGGCGAACCCCGCGAGCAAAAAAAGACCGTCGCGTTCCAAAATGCCCAAAGCGAGCAGCACGCACGTGCCGGCCGGCGGGAAATTCGTCCCCGGCGGCAAAGGCAAAGCCAGGATCAAGCCCGAAATCGCGATGGCCAATCCCGCCAAGACGCGCAACGGCGGCGATTCGCTGATCGAGAACAAGCGCGGTTTCAAAATCTTTTCAAGTTTTCTCAATGAACCCGCCGCCATCCGGAAAACTTTCGCGAGAATCGGTCCCGGCAAACTTCGCCGCTGAATCCACTCCGGCAACCAGAGCGCGAAACCGACGCTCACGCCGAGCCCGCTGATCGCGACGAAAACGCCGAAGATCATCGACAATCCCGGGAGCGGCACGGGCAAGATGAAGGGAAACGAGAACAACAGCACCAGAAACGCGTGACCGCGCACGCCCAGCGCCGTGATCAACTCGCGCATGGTGAGCACTTCTTGCTCGCACTCAAGCGCCAGGCTCAACACCTGATCGGACAGGCGGATCTTCATGTTGTCCATCGCCGGCAGCGTAACATGGAAGGGGTTTCGCTGGCCATGGCTTTGCCCCCAATATATAGAGGAGTCGTGAACACGTGGCTCCCCTACATCATCGCCGCCGGCGTCGGCCTGCTGGTCGGCATCGAGCGCGAAAAGGCGCATCCCACCGACAAATCGATGGGCGTGCGCACGCTGCTTTTACTCTCGCTGTTGGGCGCGGTGGCCGGCGGCCTGGATGAATTCTGGCTTTCTTTGCTGATCGCGGGCTTTTGTTTTATTTTGATCGTGATTTCGTATTTTAACGCTTCGAAAGCCCGAGGCGGCAAGGTCGATCGCGGGCTCACCACCGAATTCGCCGGCGGCATCGTGTTTTGTCTGGGCTACGCCGCGCACGCGCAACCGACGTTGAGCGCGTTGCTGGGCCCGGTGGTCGCCGTGGTTTTGTTTTCAAAAAAATCTTTGCATCGATTCACCCACCGGCTGAAATCTTCGGAACTTCAAGCGGCGCTCGTGCTGCTCCTGCTCGCGGTTTGCGTCTTGAGCCTGGTGCCCGACGAAGTGATCGATCCGTGGGGCATCTTCAATCCGCGCAAGTTCGGTTTGCTGGTCGTCACGCTCGCGGCGATCGAATTCTTCAGTTACGCGGCCGCGAAGATTTTTGGCGAGAAGAGAAGCGCTTGGATCATCGGCTTCCTGGGCGGACTGGTTTCAAGCACCGCGGTTCTGCTCTCGAGCGCGCGCCATGCGGCCAAGTCGCCGAAAGCGTGGCCGAACCTGGCGATCGCCGCGATCGCGTCCAAGTGCGCGTCGCTCGTCATGCTGATCTTGATCGTCGGACTGGTGTCACGCCCGTTGGCGCTCAAGGTCGCGCCGGCGTTCGCGGCCGCCCTGGCGGTGGGCGCGCTCGCGCTGCTCCTGCTCAGCCGCCGCTCGCACCAAGGCGGTCATGAGCTCGAATTGAAATCGCCGCTCGACTGGAAAGGCGTGTTGCGTCTGTCCGTTTTGCTGGCCGCGATCTTGGCCGCAAGCGAAGGCGGGCGCTTGTTGTTCGGCGTCGACGGCATCATGCTCGTCTCGTTCCTGACGGGCTTGTTCGAGCTTCACGGAGTCGCGCTCGCGAACGCGACGATGTTCACACGCGAGCACGTCGACTTCGCGACCGCCGAGCGCTCGATGTACGTGGCCGGCACGGCCAGCCTGTTCGGCAAGATCGCGATCGTCTGGATCGTCATGCGCGGGAAGTTCGCCGTGACGGTGAGTCTGACTTTCGCTCTTATGGGAGGAGCCCTCTGGTTATCGACATTGGTCCTTTAAGGCGCTACCCGCAATTCCGCCTGCTTTACTTCGGACAATTGATTTCGCTGCTGGGCTCGAACATTTCCTCGGTCGCGGCGCCTTACTTGATTTATCAACTCACGCAATCGTCGGCCCAGGTGGGATTGCTCGGCGCGGTTTCGCTGTTGCCCATGGTGCTCGCCGGATTTTACGGCGGCGCCGTGGCCGGCGTGTGGAACCGCAAAAAGATCGTTCTGTTTTTCGAAGGGGCGCTCACCCTTCTTTGCGCCGGCTTCGCGTTGTTGATCTATCACGGCCGCGTGAACGAATACGGCGTTTTGGCCATGGCCGCGGTCACCGCGGGCCTGGGCGGCTTTCACCGGCCCGCGCTGGAGTCGTTGACCCCGCGGCTGGTCGCCAAAGAAGATCTACCGCGCGTGAGCGCGCTCAACGGTCTGAAAGGCACGTTCGCGCACATCTTGGGACCCGCCATCGGCGGACTGCTGATCGCCAAAGGCGGCGTGAGTTTCGCGTTTTGGATGGACGCGGCTTCGTTCGGCGTTTCGGCTTTGTGCATGCTCGGCATCACCAATCCCCTGCGCGATCAGGCGCCGGGCCACCGGCCGGGCGTGCGCGCCATTCGCGAGGGCTTCAGTTACGCCGTTCAAAGGCCGGTGCTGCTGGGAACTTATCTGGTCGACATGTTCGCGATGGCGTTTTGTTTCCCGATCGCGCTCTTCCCCGCGATCGCCGAAATGAGCGGCGGGG
>DAISHW010000124.1:4218-7275 GCA_036822295.1 Bdellovibrionales bacterium
ACTCCGCGATTTCCATCGGCGCGATGTTCGCGACGCTGTTCAGCGCTTGGACCTACCGGGTTCGCCGACACGGCTCGATGGTGGTCATGGGCGCCGCGGGCTGGTGCGTGTTCGTGGCGCTGTTCGGGATCTGCTTGAACTTCAATTACTGGCTCGCCATCGCGTTTTTGGCGGCGGCCGGCTATTGCGACATGATCAGCGCAACCTTCCGATTCACGATTTGGAATGAGACCGTTCCCGACTCGCACCGCGGGCGCTTGGCGGGAATCGAAATGATCAGCTACATGAGCGGGCCGTTGTTCGGGACGATGCTGCTCGGCTACCTGGCTTCGGTGACGACGCCAAGGACGGCTTTAGTGCTCGGATCGAGCGCCTCGATGATCCTGGTGCTGGTCGCGGCCCTGCGGCTGCGACCGTTCTGGAAATACATGGCGAGCGAACGTCAGGGCGTGACGGGCGCGCCGAGCGCCCAAACCGAATCGTAAAGCGCGGTGAACTGCCGCACGAGTTCCGGGGTTTCGATCAGATAGAAATTCTCGTAGTTGCCGACGAACGCCCACGTCGTGTGCTGGCCCGCGCCGGCGAAGACGCGCGTGCGGCCGAGTTCTCCGACGCCCTCGAACACCAGGAATTTATTGTGCTGCATTTGGAATATCTGTTCGTTGGTGTCGAAAACGCGCGTCGTGAACTTCGAGATCTCGGGGCTCAGCACTTCTTTATAAAACTTCTTGTGTTGAATGTCGTCGTCGATCAAAAGCTCGATCGTCACGCCGCGCGCTTGCGCCTTCGAGAGCGCCTTCGCCAACTGACGATGCGAGAAAATGTAAGCCGCCATGCGAATGCGCCCGCCGCGGACCACTTGGTCGATCTGCGCCTTCAAAATTTTGAAATTGCGATCTTGAGCGTCAGGCGAGAACAAGGCCCATACCCCGTCTTTCTTTAAAATCCGATCGGCTTGTTCGGGGGCGGTGTCTTTGTAGGTCAAACATTTTTCGAGTTCCGCGCGGAACACGTCCGGATCGTCTTGATCGGACTTCGCCAAGCGCGCCGCGCGCATGGCTTGCAAATCGCAGATATGATCCGAGACGAACGGCGTACGGGCCGGCGCCGACAAGAAATTCCAGTTCTCGAAGTTCACCGAAACGCCGTTCCGCGAAAGATTGGCGCTACCGAAAGCCATCTCGACTTTGTCTTTCGTTTGGGTCAGGAAAAATTTGTTGTGATGCAGGCGCCACTCGGTCGTGTCGCCTTTCGGCATGCCCATGTAGAACATGCGGACGTTATTGCCTTTCGGGCCTTGGCATTCGCTCTCTAAACGATAGCCCAATCCCGTCGGCGGGCCCGCTTTCGAATCGAAGAAACCGTCGAGCGGCAGACCTTTTTTGGTCAGATCGCAGAGCGCATGGAACAACGTGGGCTCCGTGAACGACATGAACGCCATGTTGAGTGAACCGCCGGCGGCTTGGGCGCGCTCCGCCATTTGAATCAGGCGCGAAATCACGCCGGCCTTCACGACCTGCGGACCGACCTCTTCGCGCACGCAGAACAATCCGGCTTGGCAGACCGGTGAAACAGAGACGACTTCCCAATTGAGCGGTTTGGCGAACGCGGATGAGGCGCTCACGAGCGCGAGCAGTACAAATAAACGCATGGCATCTCCCCCCGAAGATGGGAATGGATTACCCGCCTAAGCGCGCGGCTGCAAGACGCTGACCGCCACCGCCGCGAAAATCAGCGCGAAGGACAGCATATCGTAATAGGTGGGGCGCTCTTTCAAATAAACCACCGCGAACACGGCGAAGACGCCGAAGGTTATGGCCTCTTGCAGCGTCTTTAGCTGCGCGGCGGAAAAGTATCCGTGCCCAAGGCGATTGGCCGGCACCTGCAGGCAGTACTCGAAGAAGGCGATGCCCCACGCCGCCAGGATCACGATAAGCAAAGGCTTGTCTTTGAACTTCAAATGCCCGTACCACGCGACGGTCATGAAGATGTTGCTCAGGATGAGCAGGCAGATGGTCCAGAGAGCGGTCATGCCTTGATCACGCGTGACGCCCGGGTGAATGTCAATCGCCGGATGATGTGGTATTCGGTCGGCGGAGGTTCACATGGGACAGAAAGTCGCGATCCTTGGCGCATCCACGAAACCCGATCGTTACGCCTTCAAGGCGTTCAAGATGCTGCAAGAGCACGGGCACACGCCCTTGCCCGTCACTCCGAAATTCGGCGAGATCGAGGGGGTGAAAGCCGTTTCGAACTTGAAAGACCTGAAGGAAAAAGTCGACACGCTCACGATGTACGTGGGGCCAGAGACGTCCTCGAAACTCGTCGATCAGATCTTGGCGCTCAAACCGGGCCGCGTGATCTTCAACCCGGGCAGTGAAAACCCGGAGCTCGAACATCAGCTGGCCGAGGCCGGAATCGCCTTTGAAAAGGCCTGCACCTTGGTGCTTTTGCGCACGGGTCAGTTCTAATAAGCCAGGCCGGTTCAGTAGCTGTACTGCAC
Source organism: Bdellovibrionales bacterium (assembly GCA_036822295.1). GTDB lineage: Bacteria > Bdellovibrionota > Bdellovibrionia > Bdellovibrionales > UBA1609 > JALHOQ01. Next base: position 6,722 of record DAISHW010000124.1, read on the forward strand.
GTTGATCACCGCCCCCCAGCCGGCCGGCGCGCCGCTCGGATCGAGCGAGAAGATCGTGGCGAGCGTGCGGAACTGAGTGCCCAGTTCATGCGCGACGCTCAGGTCGACTTCACTGGCGAGTTTGACGTCGCCCTGCCGCCGGCGCGATTCGATCCATTCGATAAAACCGGACCAGACACTCGAAACCGGCGCGAAGCTCACCCGCGCGCGGTACTGGCGCAAGTTCCGGCGCGTGAGGGTCTGGCTATAGCCTAGGTTGTAAGGCGACTCGAAGCCGGGAACGAAATCGCGGTCGGCATCGATGTACGCGAAACCCAAGCGCCAGTTGGCGCCGTCCAGAGGGTAAACTCCAAATCCGCCCTCGAACATCCCTGCGCCCGGATCGTTTTGCCCGATGTACGAGACTTTGGCGTCCATTCGACCGACGCGGGGATTGGAGTAAAAGCCCGCGTCGCGAATCCGCGGACCGGACTCGAATTCACGTTGGACGGCGAAGAGCGAAAGCCAATTGGCGAAATCGTATTTGAGTCCCAAGATGCCGGCGCGCACTTGGC
>DAISHW010000124.1:7285-7732 GCA_036822295.1 Bdellovibrionales bacterium
GTTCAACTCGCCGGCGTCGCCGCGCAAGAATCCGATAGCCTCGACATGATGTCGGGCGAAGGCGCGATTCACGCGCAGGCCGCGGAACAAATAGGGATCCAAACTCCAAAAGTTGAACGAAAACAACGACCCATCGGTCCACTTCAGTGACTGTTGACCGCCACGAATGCGGGCGTCGAGCAAGGACGCTTCGGCGAAGAGTTCACCCAGATCCGCGCGCGCATAGTTTCTTTCAACCACGCGTGGGAAGGCATCGAGCGGCATCTCTTGACTCGAGACGTGAGCCAGCAACCGCGGGATCCAAGTCAACGTCCGGCCGCGATCGTTGAAGCGCAGGGCGGGACTCAGGCGCAGCTGCAGGATTTCGTTGTGATCCGGGGCGGGCGCGTTCGAATCGCCCAGGTCGCGCAAATGCGCGAGATTCATATGCGCGTGAAAGCCCAATTC
>DAISHW010000125.1:0-7664 GCA_036822295.1 Bdellovibrionales bacterium
GTGGCTGACGGCCGAAGGCAAGCCGTTCTTCGCGGGCACGTACTATCCGAAATACCGGTTGCTCCAGTTGCTTCGGCGCATCCAAGAGATCTGGAGCGGGGACCGCGCGCCACTGCTGGCCGACGGCGACCGGCTGCTTGAATCCGTGCGAAATCTTCGCGAGAGCGAAGCCGAGGACGGTCAAGAGGCCGACTGGGAAGAGATACTGGGCACCTACATCGGCCATTTTCAATTTCACTTCGATGAAAAGCACGGCGGCTTCGGACGCGCGCCGAAATTTCCGCAGACCATGAACCTGATGCTGATGATGCGCCAAGATTCGCGGACCCAGCTTCATCAAGCCGAAAGCATGGTGACTAAAACTTTGGGCGCCATGGTGCGCGGCGGGATTTACGATCATTTGCGCGGCGGGTTTCACCGCTATTCGGTCGATGAAAAGTGGCTCGTTCCGCATTTCGAAAAGATGCTCTACGATCAAGCGCTTTTGACTTCCTCGTTGATCGAAGCCTCGCAGATTTACCGGGATCCCGAGCTCGCCCGCGCCGCGCGCGAGACCTGTGATTACGTTCTGCGTGAGATGACGGACCCCGCGGGCGGTTTTTACTCCGCGCAAGACGCCGATTCGCTCGATCCCGAAAGCCGGCATATGGAGGAGGGGCACTTCGCGACCTATTCCTACGCGGAGCTTGAAAAAGCACTGACGGCGGAAGAGCTTCAAGACCTGCGAGTCGCTTACGGCGTGAAGCCCCAGGGTGATTTCGAAGGTCGCTCGATTCTGCATCTGCAAGAGGGCGCGGACGGATCGGCGAAGGAACGGCCGGCGCTTCAATCCGCGTTCAGGAAACTCGAAACTTTGCGTTCCGCCAAGCCCAAGCCGCACTTGGATGACAAAGTCATCGCGGCGTGGAACGGCTGGATGATCGCGGCATTGGCCCGCGCGGGCGCGGCGCTCGGGGAGTCGCGCTTTGTCGAGGCCGCGCAAAAGGCGCTGAAGTTCGCGCGCGAAGCCCTTATGGTGAACGGCGAACTCAAGCGCTTCTGGCGCGCGGGCGAGGCGCGCGCCAACGCCACGGCCGAAGACTACGCGAGTTTGATTCACGCGTGTTTGGAACTGCACCAGATCGATTTTTCGAAAGACACCGCGACCTGGGCGCTGGCTCTTCAGGAGCGCATGGATCAGAAGTTCTGGAGCGAAGAAGACGGCATGTATTACTCGAGCGACGGCAAAGATCCGTTGGTGCCGCTGCGCTTGATGGACGATTACGATGGCGTGAGTCCGTCTTCGAACTCGATGGCCGCGCTGAATCTGGAGCGCTTATATCTTTTCACGGGCGATCGGCGCTACCGCGCGAAATCCGATCGCCTGTTCGCGGCGCTGTTCGCGAAGTTCAAGCGATACCCCTCGGGCCTGCCGTTCCTAGGACTCGCCATGGATTTTCGCCTGGCGGGGAGCCGGGTCGCGGTTCTTAAGGGCGCCGAGGGCTGGGTCGAGGAGTTTCGCCTGGCCGCCCGGCGGAAGTTCATGCCGCACGTGTTGTGGACCCGTGACGACGTCTGGCCCGTGGGCCATGGCAAATCCGCGCCCGGAGTTTACGTTTGCGAAGAGGGCCAGTGTCTGGCGCCCGCGCAAAGCGCGCCCGAGGCGGATCGTCAGTTGCGCGCCTGAGTCCTCCTGGACCATACCTGACGTATTTGAGGCGTAAAGTGACAATTCACGTCTCATTTTGGGGCGGGGTAGGCGTTTCTTTCACGCCCATCGTGGCATCTGGCTTGCTCAAGTAGGCGTTGGATTGGGACTCCCAGGCAAGTGGGGGTTCTAAGGGAGAGGTTATGAAGGACACCAAGTTCAATATATTGATCGCGGGTTTGGCGGGAAGCTTATGCTTATCCCTGCTGAGCGCATGCAGTGACGGTCGCGGCAGCGGTTCCTTCCGCGCGTACCGCTACACTCCGGAAGAGCGCGCCGCTTTCTTGGCGAAGAACGCGCGGCCCCCGCAGAATGGCGATGGTCAGCCGGCCCCCGATCAAACCGCGACTTTGAATTGCGATGAAAACTCGCCGACCTACGATCCGGTCAAGGCGGAAGAGTGCGAGAATAAAAATGCGGGCACGGGCGGCGATAAGGCTTCGTCGCCGAGCGAAGAGCCGGCGGGGCCTGTGGTTCCGCCCGTCAATACGGGCGACGAAAGCCAGAAGCCGGCCACTCCGATCACGGATCCAGAGGAAGTCGCGCAAGTTTACGGCGAAGCGGGCTTGGAAGCCCCGAAGAACCCCGTTTACATTGAAGAAGAGCTGTTGCAGACCACGATCGATCAACCGGCTCCCGAAAAGACGATGAACCAAACGGCCACCGATTTGGTGCGCGCGATCTCGTTCACCATGGACGAGCAAGCCGGCGCCCATTATATGACCGTCGACATGATCGTGGTCGTGGCGGGCAAAGAGCACACGCTGCATGTTGAGAAACAAAAAGTATTGACCAACGATCCGACCAAACAGAAAGAAAAGATCGTTTCGTGGAAGATGGAGCTCAAAGACATCGCTTCGGGTCAGATCGTGGAGGCCGGGACGAACGTCGCCATCTTGGGATTCCACTCGAAAGACAAAGCCACGCAGCAGCCGGTCATCCTTTTGCTCGTGCAATTCTTGGGTGCCACGGGAACGGTGGACGCCGAATTCCAGATCGAGCCGAACGGCAGCGGTTGGGCGATCATGCAGCACAACTTGGTGACGACTCCTCCGTCATTTGAAGAGGCGACGCATCAGTCGACGCCGACGCCGTCCGCGCCCGCGACCCCGGCTGAGCAAGTGCCCGCGCAGACCGCAAACGACGTGATTCAAAAAGCTTACGCGGACCAAAGCCGCCGGCAAGACGTCATCAAGCCCGCGGCGACGCAAAGCCAAGAGCCTGCGAAAGCCCAGCCGACTCCCGAGCAGAAGCAAACGATCGACATGGGTGTCGCGTTCAACGATCCGAGCCGTAAGCAAGACCTGGTCAAGCCGAAGCAGACCGAAACCCAAACGGCGACGCAGAAAGCTTACAGCGGCGCCGGCGAACAGTCGCGGCGCGCGGAAGGCGCAAACGCCAAGTTGAAGAGCGCGTACTCGGACAAAGCCCGTGAACAGCGCGCGCAAGACACGGTGAACGCGGCGTACGATGCCCAATGGCGTTGGTGGAATCCGTTCACCTGGTAATCAATATCCGACTGAGATTTTCGTGAACGGTCTGCCATCCCCCTCCCCCCGGCAGGCCGTTCTTTTTTTTTGCGTTAAGCCAGGCGCTTGCGGCGCACGCGATTGTATTCGCCAATCCCGTAGTGCCCGTAGATTTTGGCGCGCAGCATGTCCTGCACGTCCTGGGCAAGATCGCCCTTGAGCGATTCATGCAGATTTTGGGGAACGTTTCCGGCGCGGGTCAGGGTGGTGAAATAGAAATCCACGACGTCGCGTACGAAGATCTCGACCGGCTGGTCATCGTAAAGGCCCGAGTGCAAGTGCTGTTCAAAAATGGGGTATAAGGGGTCGTCGCCGACAGTGGACATTCGCCACTCCTTTCAAGTAACGTTTCGGTTTGTTACGGAGGAAATTTGAGAGCCTGGACGATCGCCGAGCTGGACAACGTGGTGAACGCATCACAGCCCCTGATTGGCTTGCGGCTTCAAGAAATTCAGGTCTCCGAGCAGGACTTGGTGCTGGGCTTCTATTCCCCGGGTGGCCTGCTTTGGCTGTGGATCGACCTGAACGCCGTTCGCCCCGCGATGCTGCCGTGGGCGGAGCTGCCGATGCATTTACCGAAGCGCAAATCGCCGCTCGTGTTGTTTTTGCGCGCGCATTTCGTGGATCGCGTGTTGCGCGCGACCCGGCGCCGTGAATCCGAAGGCCGCGTGGTCGAATTGATTTTCGGTAAGCCTGAGGACGAACTCCGGCTTGAAGTTCGTTTGATTCCCCATTTACGCAACGTCACCGCGCGGGCCGGAGAAAAGCGCGTCAGTTGGCAAAAGCCCAAAGAGCTGGCGGAATCGACCGCGCCGCCGTCGCCAGACAAGCAACCGTTGCGCGGGCTCGATGAACTGCGCGAACAGTGGAGCGCGCTCAGACTTGGCAAAGGCCCGGGCAAAACCGGCAAGCAAGTCGTGAGTTCGCGCGAAGCCGAATTGGCCAAGAAAAAGCGGGCGCGCGACAAGGTGCTCGAGGATCTGAAACGCAAGCGCGAACTGCCCTATCGCGAGGTCGGAGATTGGCTCAAAGCCCGCCAAACGCTTGAAGTGCCGCGCGCGTGGGATCCGTACGTCGACAAGCGCCGCAAACTCGCCTGGAACATCGAAGAGTGTTTCGCCAAGGCGCGCGATATTGAGGGCAAGATTTACGGAACGGAACAAAGACTCGAACTGCTCGAGCGTGAAATCGCGCGGCTCGAACAGCAAAAAGACGCGTCGCCGGGGGCCGCGCCCCCCAAACCGAAGCCGCAGCCGCTCCAAGACGCGGGCGCGGACGGCCGCACCCTCAGGCTGAACGAAGAGATCACCGTGGTCTCGGGCAAGAGCGCCGCCGACAACTTAAAACTGCTTCGCCGCGCGCGGGCCTGGGACTATTGGTTTCACCTGCGCGACTTTCCGAGCAGTCATGCCATTTTATTCCGCAATAAGGGAACCGCCGTCTCTGAAAAAACCGTGCACCAAGTGGTGGAATGGTACGTGCGTCAGGCGCTCGGCGCGAAATACAAGAATCATCTGGGGGAGAAACTGCAGATCCTGATCGCGGAGTGTCGATTCGTGCGTCCCATCAAGGGCGACAAACTGGGTCGCGTCACTTACCGCGATGAACGCGTGTTCACCTATCAGATCCCCTCTTGACTCTGAACTAAGTCGTTCTAAAATTTGGGCGTTCCACACTGGAGGCCCCATGATCGAAGTTCGCGGTCTTTCGAAGAGCTATGGCGATCGCCCGGCCATTCGCGGATTGAATTTCACCGTCCGCAAGGGCGAGGTCGTCGGCTTTCTCGGACCCAACGGCGCCGGCAAATCCACGACGATGAAGATCATCACGGGCTACATGGCGCCGAGCGCGGGCGAAGTGCGCGTCGCCGGGTTCGACGTGTTTGAAAATCCGATCGAAGTGAAGAAGCGCATCGGCTATTTGCCGGAAACGCCGCCGGTCTATCATGACATGTTCGTCGAGGACTATTTGACGTTCGTGGCGCGCCTGAAAGGCGTGGCGCGCGATCGCGTGCGCCCCCTTGTGGACGGCGCCCTTGAAAAGACCACGTTGGGCGAGGTGCGGAGACGCTTGATCGGCAATCTGTCCAAGGGCTTCAAGCAGCGCGTGGGTCTGGCCCAAGCTCTGGTGAGCGATCCCGAAATTCTGATCTTGGATGAGCCGACCGTGGGGCTCGATCCCAAACAGGTGGCCGAGATGCGCCAACTGATCCGGCGTTTGAAGGGGCAGCACACGATCGTACTCTCGACGCATATTTTGCCCGAAGTGCAGGCGAGCTGCGAAAAGGTCATCATCATCAATCAAGGCGGCATCGTCGCCGAGGATTCTTTGGAAGGTCTCACGCGCCGGATGTCGGGCGGGGGTCGGGTGGTCACGGTGCGCGTGCGCCGCGGCCAAGAGCAGATGGCGAGCGGGCTAAAAACCTTGAGCGGCGTGCGTTCGGTCGTCAATCAAGGCAATTACCTGGAGATCCAAACCGATCCGGACGAGTCCATCAGCGAAGAGATCGCGGGATTCCTGGTCGGCCAGAACGCGGGCCTGCTCGAGATGCGCTCGACGAACCTGGATCTGGAAGACATCTTCATCAAACTCACCGCGGGTCAGGCCTAAGGAGTCACTCTATGCGTTCGATCTGGATCATCGCCGCGAAAGATTTGAAAAACATTCTGATGAGTCCGCTCTTTTACGTCATCGCGGGACTCTGCTCCCTCCTGTGGAGTTACTCGTTCATGCGCGCGGTTTTGAGTTTCGCCGAGCGCGCGCGCGTGTACATGCAGCCGGGCATGGACACGGGCATGAATTTGCAACGCGAAGTTTTTCTGTCGCATATCTCGATGGCCAATCTGCTCTTCGTGTTCGTGGTGCCGGCGCTGACGATGCGCCTGCTGGCCGAGGAGAAGCGGCTGCGCACCTACGATTTGCTTTTGACCTCGCCGGTCACGGCCACGCACATCGCCGTCGGCAAGTTCTTGGCGGGATGGGGAACCGTCGCCGTTTTGACCCTGATCTCGCTGGCGTATCCTTTGGCGACGCGCGGCCTGGCGGAATTTCCCATGGGTCCGCTGTTCTCGGCTTACTTGGGTTTGCTTTTGTGGTGGGCGTTTACGTGGCGGTGGGGTTGTTCGCCTCGTCACTGACCGAATCGATTTTGCTTTCGGTGGTCATGGGGCTTTTGTTCAACATTCTGCTGTGGTTTCTGGCTCAAGGCGCGGGCGGCGGTGAATCCTCGACATGGTGGTCGGCGGCGCTCGAGTACATGTCGGTGGGACAGCATTTTTTGAATTTCATCATCGGGGCGATCAAACTGAACTCATTGGTGTTTTTCGTGAGCTTGATGGTTTTATTCGTGTTCTTGACCCAACGGGTGGTCGAGTCGTCCCGGTGGAGGTGAGTCGATGAATTGGAAATCAAAAATCGCGCTGCTGATCGCCGCTCTGTGCCTGGTCGCCGCGGTGGCCCTGCAGTTCATGACGGGAATGTGGCTGAACTTGAACAGCCTGCTGCTCGCCGGCGCCGTGGGCGGCGTGGCGGCGGCGGCCGTCTTGGATTGGAAGCTCTATTTCGATTTCTTCACCATGCGCGCCACCAAGCACGGGATGAACATGGGGCCCCTGATCTTGCTGACGTTCACGGGACTGATATGCGTGAACTATCTGGCCAACAAGCACAACAAAAGCTGGGACGTCACCAAAGAGCGCCTGAACTCGCTTTCCGAACAGAGCGTGACTTTGCTCAAAGGTTTGAAGGACGACGTCCGCGTCACGGTTTTTTACAAAGGCCCGGCCGGCAACGAAGAGCGCCAGAAAATCCAACAAAGCGTGATCACTTACCAAGACCAGACGCCGCATTTGAAGGCCGTTTATCACAACGCCTATGTCGACAGCGCCGAGGCGATCAAATATCTCACCGACCAGCCGGACCGCGAAACGGCGCCGGTGTTCATGTTCCTGGAGCATGGCGCGAAGAAGGCGCGGGTCGACGCGCCGTTTGACGAGGCGCAGATCACTTCGGGGCTGATCAAGGTCACGCGTCAGGCGCAGGCCAAGATCTATTTCGTCCAAGGGCACGGCGAGAAAGACCTGGAGGGCGCCGACGATCAGAGCTTGAAGGATTTCGGCGCGGCTCTTGGTGAGGCGTCGTTCGTCGTGCAAAGTTTGAATTTGCTCGAGACCAAGACGCTTCCCAAAGACGGCGTGATCGCGATCGTCGGCCCGCAGGTGCCCTACCTTGACGGTGAAATCCAAATGCTGCGCGAATTCGCGCGCGGCGGGGGCCGCTTGTTCCTGGCGCTCGATCCGGGCGTGCGCCACAATCTGGCCAATCTGACCAAAACCTTCGGAGTCGAATTCACCAACAACTACGTGCTCCCCCGCATGCCGATTCAAGGCGGCGGGCCGGCGACGGTATTGGGCCGCACCTTCGACGCGGGTTCCGACATCCCCCGCAGC
>DAISHW010000126.1:0-1572 GCA_036822295.1 Bdellovibrionales bacterium
CATCAAGGACTAGGAACGTGAATCCGCTGACCGACAACAATCGCCGCAAGATCCTGGTGGTGGACGATGACGACACCTCGCGCATGCTCGTGTGCAAAGCCCTCGAGTACGAGGGTTATCAAGTGCGCGAGGCCGAAAGCGGCCAGGCCGGAATCCAGACGCTGAACGAGTGGGGGCCCCACTTGGTTTTACTCGACATGAACATGCCGGGCCTGAACGGTTTGGAAACGCTGGTGCGCCTGCGCGCGCGCGATGAATACGTGTCGGTGATTTTCGTATCCGGAAACTCGCGCACCGAAGACGTCGTGCGCGGATTGGACGCCGGAGCCGACGACTACATCTGTAAGCCCTTTCAAGTTCTGGAATTGCTATCGCGCGTGCGCTCGGAACTGCGCACCAAAGATCTGAACGACAATCTGAAGCGCGCCAACGATCGGCTGAAGGAGCTCGTCGACATCGACGACTTGACCGGCCTGTTCAACATGCGCTCGCTGTACAAGCGCTTGGATTTCGAACTCGATCGCGCGCGGCGCTATAATCGCTCGGTCGCGGTGATCATGATGGATCTGGATCATTTCAAGCGCGTGAACGATCAACACGATCATCTGTTCGGCAGCTTCGTGCTCACCCAAGTCGGCAAGATGATCCGCGACAATATTCGCAAGGTGGACTTCGCGGCCCGTTACGGAGGGGACGAATTCCTGGTCGTGCTGACCGAAATCTCGCGCGAGGGCGCCGAAACCTTCGCCAATCGCCTGCGCGAAAAGATCGCCGCCTCCACTTACAAGAACGATTTCTATTCCATGGATTTGACCGCAAGTCTGGGCTTGGCTGTCGCCAACCCCAATGAGCACGAAGTCGACGCCCGCCAACTGGTCCGCTTCGCCGACCGCGCTCTGTACCTAGCCAAAGAAAACGGCCGCAACCGCGTCGAGCTGTTTGATTTAAAGTGGAGGGGCTCTTAAGCCGCCGAGAATATCCGGTCGAGGGGCTTTTAAGCCGGCCCCGCCTCCGAACCGCGGACTCTTCGCCCGGTCATCTCAAAATGAAGCATTCGCGACCTGGCCCTGCGCTTTGCAAAGGTCTTGGCCTTATTCGGAGGTATACGGATGTTTGACTCGTTGAAATATGCTAAAAAATTAGTGGAGACCGGCGTTCCCCGCGAGCAAGCGGAAGCGCATATCGAAATCATCGTGGAGCTTATGGATACGAACCTTGCCAATAAGCAGGACATTAAGGACGTCCGCCAGGATATGGCGGGCGCTGTGAGCGAGCTTCGTCAGGAAATCAAAGACGCGCGGGTGGAGTTGGGCCAAGATATCAAAGACGTGCGGACTCAGATGCAACAAGAAATCAAAGATCTGCGTGCCGAGATGACCCAGGAGTTTCAGAGCGTGCGTGCCGAGATGACCCAAGAGTTTCAGAGCGTGCGTGCCGATATGCTTCAGTTGGAACAGCGTATGACTATCAAGCTGGGCGGGATCGTTTCCTTGGCCGTCGGTGTCGCCGTCGGCCTCAGTAAGATTCTCTAGATCACTTTTTCTTATTGTCCAGTGACCAAGCCGGAATGGC
>DAISHW010000126.1:1582-2482 GCA_036822295.1 Bdellovibrionales bacterium
CAATCAAAGGCCATGAAGTCCGCAAACATCTTGGTCTTAATGACATCGATGTCCGGGTACTTGGCATGCTTCACGAAGAAGACCTTCGCCGGCGTCTCCGCGCTCAGCTCCGATTTCAAGTAAGCGAGCGTGTCCTCGTTTTTCGCGATTTCGCGATTCGGAATGATGAAGAGGGGGAGTTCGCTGGGTTCCGTCGTCGTCGCGGCGATCGCTTTGGCTTCCTCTTCGTTCGCCACGAAGACCAGGTTCAGCGCATCGTGGGTGAAGCGGCTTTCCGCGGCGACGCGGGCCGTGAGCTCCGTCGGCCGCGGGGAACGCATCAAGAAAAGCTTCTTGGTGAGGCCCTGATTGTTGCGACGGGCGGCATCGCCAAAGAAGGTTCGCCAGTAAGCCTCGTCCCGCGGATCGAAGGTTTCGGGAAGAGTGATCTTTTCTTTCGGTCCTGACAGGATCTTCTGGCGGAAGTCGGGGAAAGTGACGAGTTCGCCCCCGATCGACTTCGTGTAGGGCGAAACCATATCGGGGTCCGCATACGGTTGACCGCGCTGATAGAGTGATTCCATGAGGGCATAGGTGCCCACCTTGGCAAGTTCGATGTCGTCGCCGTAAAACACCGAGTCGCCGACGTAGATATTGCCCTCGACGGTGCCGATCTCGCCGCCGACCAGTTCGCCGTTGGGGTCGTAGATCTCGACGCTGTAACCCTCGCCCGCTTGGTAGCGGCCGAGCATCATGTCGTACTGCACAGGGTCTTTATAGCGATTGAGAGCCGCGCCCATAGCCTTGCGATCGGCGCCGGGAGCTTCACGGTACGTCCGTACTTGTTTGTCGCGCAGGTAGTTCAGGGCCGCGACGAAATCGTGATTGAAGCGGATCGTGTAGCCTTTGTTCAGCAACTGA
>DAISHW010000126.1:2536-3708 GCA_036822295.1 Bdellovibrionales bacterium
TTTTTACCTTTTTGGCCGAATCGGTGTTCATCCATTTCGGATAGTCATGGATGCCATGCCATTTGAGCGCCATCCACCCACTTTGCGAAAGTGAGTTGCGCCCGGCGGACGAGGGCAAATGCGCCACATTATTATAGAACATGCCGTTCAGGGAAATGCGACGCTTCAACCATTCCGCGGATATGGGCTTCAAGTGGCCCTGTTGATCGATCTCAAAACCGCCGCGATTCAAGATGTCCTTCATCTTTTCGGCAGGTACCGCGACTTTCGATTCCTCCTGTGACTTGTCTTCCTCGCCCGGATTGAAATCGAACGAGAGCTGGGGATCGTCTTTCTTGAACGTCAAACCCAGCTCGTCCTCTGAGCCGATAATATAAAACGGCGCGAGAGTGATATCGGTTTCCGCCGAGTTCTTGTCCGCCCAATATTTGTAGATCTTCTGACGGTGCTCTTTGGCGGCCTCGATCGACGGGACCAAGAAGAAGCGCACGCCCCACCAGATCAGCCCGTACTCTTGCGCGATCTTCGCGATGTACGGGGTGTTCGCCGGCGCGGACCCCATGAAGCCGCGGTCGCTAATGCCATCAAGATAGTTCTTTTCGTAGTTCTCGAAGATCCAGTGATATTGTTCTTCCTCGGAGCCGGCGATGATCAGGTCGCAGGGTACGTCGCCGGCTTGCGCGGTCAGGGGTGAAATGAATAGGGCAACACTTAAGAAAAGAACGATGTTTTTCATAACTTAGTCCGCTAACACAATGAGTTATGGGCGAGTAGTCGGGATGTAAAATTTGGAGGCCAGAACTCGCGCATTGGAAAAAATCGGCGTAAATCGGCTTACAGACCGCCGGCCGCGCCCTCGCCGCGCGAGTCATAGGCGGCTTCGATGACGCCGTCGGGACGGGCGCGGACCACGTACACCTTGGCCATCCAGCTCTCTTCGACGTTATGACCTTTGGCTTTGAGCGCCGCGATGGTTTCGGGCGAAAGTCGCTGGCGGTCCACATACAAGGTGTTCGGCAAGAACTGATGATGCACCCGCGGCGCTTGCACGGCCATGTCGATATCCATCCCGCGACCCAAGATCCGATACAAACCTTGAAGGACGCCGGTGATGATGCGCGGGCCGCCGGGCGCGCCGAGCGACATCACGATCTTGCCGTCCTTTTCGACCA
>DAISHW010000126.1:3765-5363 GCA_036822295.1 Bdellovibrionales bacterium
TTGCCCGCCTGCACCTCATTGCCGGCGCCCTGCACCAGTCCGTACATATTGCTTTCGCCGGGAATCGTGGTGAAGTCGTCCATCTCGTTGTTCATGGCGATGCCGAATTTCTCGCTGACCACGCCGGAACCATAGCTGCCGTTGAGCGTGACGGTGAGAGCGACCGCGCGGCCTTCGCCGTCCATGACCGAGTAGTGGGTGGTCTCGTTGCTCTCTTTGATCTCGCCCGGCGCGAAGGGCTTGAGCGCCACGGTTTTCTTTTGATTCACGGATTTGCGCAGGTCTTCCAGATATCCGTCGGAGGTCAGGAACGTGAGCGGATTTTTATGGAAATCGGGATCGCCGAGGAGTGAACGGCCGCGGAAGGCGCGCGCCTCGATTTCGGCGAGCATATGCAGTTCGTCGGCTCCCAGCAGCGGCGTCTTTTTCACGTCGAGTTTTTCGATGAGTTTGAGCGCCGAAAGAATCACGACGCCGCCCGAACTCGGCGGCGGCATCAGATAAATTTTGTGGCCGGCGTATTCCGCGGTGAGGGGAGTGAGCCAACGCACTTTGTATTTCTTGAGGTCTTCGAGGCTGAGAGTGCCGCCCGCTTTTTGGGTCGAGCGCACGACATCTTGGGCGACCGGTCCTTGATAAAAGCCATTGAGATTGCGCGCGCGGAACGCGATCAGCGCCCGGGTCAGGCCGGGCTGGCGCAAAACTTCGCCGGGTTTGAGCGCGGCGTCTTTCTTGGCGAAGGTCTTGCGGCCGGCGGCGTTGAAGCGGTCCAGAGTTTCATTCGTTTTGCCGGCCCACTCTCCGGAAACGGCAAAGCCGTCGCGCGCCAGCCGAATCGGGCCCGTGAACAGGTCGGCCCATTTGAGTTTGCCGTATTTTTGATGGAGTGCCCAAAGGCCCGCGGGAAATCCGGGCACCGCGACCGCGTGCCCCCCGTCTTGCGAAGAGCCTTTCGGCAGTGTCTTGTAGTAATCGCGACCGGTCATAGAGGGCGCGACTTCGCGGAAGTCGATGGCTTCGACAGGGCCGTTCATCTTGACAAGGGCAAAGCCGCCCCCGCCCAGCGCCGCGTAGTAGGGCGAAGTCACGCTCAAGGTCAGGCCGACCGCGACCGCGACGTCGACGACGTTCCCGCCTTTGCGCGCGATCTCGCGGCCGATGTCGACGGCGTATTCGCTCGGCGCCGAAATCATCAGGCGGTGGCCGCTGGCCGGAATGGCGAAGGCGGCGTTATGAAAAAAGATCGCGGTCACGAGGGTAATGAATACGCGCATCGGATACTCCTTGAGAGGCCTCGGCATCTCATAAATGACTTAAGGGAGCAACCATGGTAGCCGGCTGGTCATGTCAAAAAGCGGTCAGCTGCGCGTGTCGCGCACGAAGACAATTCCGAATCCCAACGCGTACGTGTTGGCGCTTCAAGGCGAGTATTCGCCGTGGAGTTACGATGAGGAGCGCGCGCCGTTGTTCAAGGGGCGTTGGCGCGCCGAATCTTTCGGAGTGGCGGACGCACACCCGATGGATCTCGAGATCGGCACGGGCAACGGGCTCCACTTCGCGCATCGACATTGGTACGGTCCAGTTGTCCCAGGCCTGGA
>DAISHW010000126.1:5373-7581 GCA_036822295.1 Bdellovibrionales bacterium
CGAGCGTTGTTTATTGGGATTGGAGCTGCGTTACAAACCGTTGATCCAATCCATTCGCCGCGCGCGCCTGAACGGCCGCGACAATGCCCGCATCGCCCGTTACAACGCTTATCTATTGCCTGAGCTTTTCACGCCGGGTGAGCTGAACGACGTTTTCATCTTCTTTCCCGATCCGTGGGAGAAGATCCGCAATCACAAGCATCGCTTGATTCAAGATGAGTTTCTGACTCGTCTGTTCGAGATGCAGCGGCCAGGTTCGAGATTGATCTTCAAAACCGACAGCCGGGACTATTTCGATTGGTCGATGACGCGCTTTCAGCGCAGTCCGTACCGGCTGGTCGGGCACACTTACGACTTACATAAGTCGGAGTATGCCGCGACCAACTTCATCACCCAATTCGAGCGCATCTTTATGCGCCAGGGTTTACAGATCGGTTACGCTGTTTTGGAGCGCCCCGCGGGCGTTTAGCTGTTTAGCGATAGCAGGCCCATTGGCTGACGACCGGATATTTTGGATCGCTGAGCTTGGCCGCCAGATTGACCGAGCGTTGGATCTGGGTCGGCAGGTATTCCGTCGGAACGTATTCACGCAAGCGCTCGCCGTTCGCGTCCACCTCGTAATAATGCTCATGGTAGCGAATCTGATAGGACGCCGCTTTCACGTCGTAAATGTTGCAGAAATGCGCGGACTGCAGACGGTGCGAGATCATCAGTTCGGAGCCCGGCGGTATCGTGATCAGGAAGTGATCGCCGCGGTCCTGTGCGGGCAGCGAAAATTCCTGAAAGGGCCGATTCGGCTCTTCGAATTCGTAGATCTTCATCGAGACGCTTCGGCGAGTCGTGTGAATGAAGTAGCGGGTCCAAATCGGCCCCAACGTCTTGGGCGCCACAAAGTAGCGGGAACCCGCGCCCGTGTTCTGAACGCGCAGGCGAGAGAAGTGGAAATCGCGGAGCATCGCGATCATCGTCTGGCCGTTCCCTTCGGCGTCAAATGCGTTCGGAGCTCCGGCGTCTTGCTCCACTCGGATTTGCAATCGCTCCTGTAGAGCTAAAACTTGAAAGAGCGAACTGATCGCCACCGCGCGGCCGGCTTGCTTCATAAGGACCCGGCAGGTTTGCACGGGACGCTCGAGCAAGGCCGTGGCCGCGGCTTCGGGCCGCAGGACGATTTCGTCGGGCGAGATCGCCAAGCTGCTCATCTGCTGTTCGAAGTTCACGTCCGGGATGGTCATCTCGGGGCAAATCACGCTCATCCGGGTGTCGTCGCGGTGGTTGAACTCGATGCTCACCGCGGGCTCTTCGCCGGCGATCAGGCGGGGTGCAGCGCCGTCCCGCGCGATCACGCGCGCTTCGCCGCGCCCGTCGTCGATGATTTTCACTCCCGGCACGTTGAAGATGTGCTTCGATCCGATGTCGTTGGCGAATGTGAATTCGAAGGCGCAGACGACGGCATGGGTGGATAGGTCGGTGAGTAAAACTTTTTCGTTCAAGAGCTCGAAGACTTTGACGGGCGAGCCGGCGCGCGGGGTGGCGACAGAATCCAGGGCCGTTTCGCCCACCAGGCACGAGGATTTGATCTCGATGTTCTGGGCATTGGATTGGGTCAGATCCATGGCGTCGGAAATGTCCAGCCCGCGATCGCCTTGCAGTCCGAGGGTGGTCAGATCGGTGCTCCGCCCCTCTTTCAGGATGATCGGGGGCGGAACTTTGTAGATGTCTTTGGTCTTTTCTTTCTCTTGGACGCAGGATACGAGTCCGGCCGCTAGGACGATGACCGGCAGACCGGACGTGAGCTTGAATTTACGCATTGTGAACCTCCACGGAGAGGGGGTATCGCAAGTCGCGTGCCTACCAATACGTGGTGTCGACCCGCACGTCGCCAAAGACCTGGGTTTGGCAGGAGATACGGATCTCACGCGGGATCCTTAGGCGATCGCGCAACATTTGTTCGGTGGAGTTTATGCCGGAAAGGTTCTGGGCTCCCTCGAGCACCATGACTCGGCACTTGGCGCAGATCCCGTCGCCATGGCAGGAGCTCGCGACGGGCAGCCCGGCTTTCAGGAGCTCCTCCATCAGCTTGGCGCCGCTGGGGACTTCGATGTCGGGGTAGTTTTTGATGAAGCGGATCACGGGCATGCTTTATTTTGCGCGAGGGGCGGAGTTTTAGCAAACCGCGGTGTTTTTAGCTCCTGACTAGTCCGGTCAAGC
>DAISHW010000127.1:0-6911 GCA_036822295.1 Bdellovibrionales bacterium
GATGAACGATCTGCTGGCGGCTTCGGTGCCCGCGGATTTCATTCAGATCGTGCTGAATAAAGTCGGTCGCGGCGGTCTAGAGGCCGGAGCCATCGGCCAATCGCTACGCCGTCCGGTGCTCGCGCAAATTCCGCAGGACGACATGACCGCCGCGCAAGCGCTGCAGCGCTCGCTGCCGTTCGTAGCCGGTAATCCCGCGAGCCCGATGTCCTCGGCTTATCACGAAGTCGTTCGCAAGCTGACGGGCGGTATTTTACAAAAACTCAAGGCGGCCTCGCGCCCAAAAATGACGAGTGTCGCGAAGCCGGGCGCCAGCGGGCCAGAGACGGCGACCGCGGGTCTTCCGAGTATGCTCGATCCGAAGAACGCCAAGCGCGGCTCGCGCAAAAAAGAAATCGGCCCGCTGACGCTCTTGAAAATGCAAGTGCACAGCGGATTGATCAAAGAGATGGACCTGAAAAAAGATTTGATGAACAGCGAGGGCGATCCCCACAAGGCGGTCGAACTGAAGAACCGCACGCAGCGCACGATCTCGATGCTCACCGACCGTTTGTCGCCGGGTCTTTCGCGCGACGACCGCGCGCGCGTGATCAAAGAAACGCTCGATGAGGCGTTGGGCCTTGGCGCGCTCGAGGAGCTACTGGCCGATCCGTCGGTCACCGAGATCATGGTGAACGGCTCGGATCAAATCTACGTCGAGAAAAGCGGTAAACTCACGCTCTCGAACGTGACCTTCACTTCGAACTTGCAACTCAGGAACGTGATCGAACGGATCGTGTCGCCGCTGGGCCGCCGCATCGACGAACGCACGCCCTATGTGGACGCGCGCTTGCCAGACGGTTCGCGCGTGAACGCGATCATCGAGCCGTTGGCGATCGACGGGCCTTCGGTCACCATTCGTAAATTCCCGCAACAACGCGTGACCGAGATGGACTATGTGCATCGGTTCAATTCAATGACCCAGCCGATGGTGGATTTTTTGAAAATCTGCGTCGAGCAAGGCTTGAACATCGTCATATCCGGAGGTACCGGCTCCGGTAAAACGACGTTGCTGAACGTGATGTCGAGCTTCATCCCGTCGAACGAACGCATCGTGACCGTCGAGGACGCGGCGGAATTGCAATTGAAACAAGAACACGTCGTGCGTCTCGAAACCCGGCCCGCCAACCTTGAAGGCACGGGCGAAGTTTCAATCCGCGATCTGATCAAGAACTCGCTGCGGATGCGGCCCGATCGCATCGTGGTCGGTGAGTGCCGCGATGGCGCGGCTTTGGATATGCTCGCGGCGATGAACACCGGTCATGACGGTTCGATGACCACGGTGCACTCGAATTCCCCGCGCGAAGCCGTGAGTCGCCTGGAAACTCTTTGTTTGATGGCGGGAATGGATCTGCCGGCCAAAGCGATTCGCGAGCAGATCGCGGGGGCGGTCGATTTGATCATTCAGATTTCGCGCATGAGCGACGGCAGCCGTAAAATCATGAGCATCACCGAAGTGGTGGGCATGCAAGGCGACTCGGTTACATTGATGGAGATTTTCCGCTTTAAAGAGGAAGGCTTCGATAAAAACCGCAAGATCATCGGCCAATTCCAGGCGATGGGCATGATTCCGACGTTCCTGGAAACGTTCGAGCAAAAGGGCGTGAGCATTCCGCGCAATCTGTTCAACTCCTCTGATGCGGGTCAGACCAAGCCGAAGCAGATCGCTTCAGGCCAGCGTCCGCCGTCGGTTCCGCGCATCGGCACGCCCGCGAAGAAAACCGGCACGGAGGGAGGCGGCTAATGGGTTTTATTTTCGGCGACGATCGCATTTTCATTCCGCTCTTCGGTATCGTGGTTTTCATCTTCGCGTACTTTTCGGCGGATCGAATTCTGGATTTCCTGCACCGCAAGAGCCTGGGGGGCCGTGAAGAGATTCTGGAGCTCATGAAGCGCATGTTCATCGAGACGGATCATAGAAAGGTCACTTACACGCTTCTTTTGTGCAGCTTTGGGGTCGGCGCGTTGGTCTTCTTCTTGGCGTGGCCGCACGTGGTTCTGGGCCTGTGCTTGGGCGGCGCGATGACCTATGTGGGTTGGATCGCGCCCAAGTTCGCGATGAATTACATGTGGGAAAAACGCTGCACGCTCCTTACCAATCAAATGGTGGACGGCATGACGATCATGGCCAACGGGATCGGCGCGGGGCAAAGTTTGACGCAAGCGATGGAGCGTGTGGTTCAGAACATGAACGGGCCGCTCCCGCAGGAGTTCGCGTTGGTCCTTGGCAAGGTGCGCTTGGGTATGTCGGTCGAAGAGGCGCTCAATGAATTCGGCGAGCGGGTGCCCCGCCAAGACGTGCAGATGTTCGTGACCGCGGTGAATATCTTGAAAGAGACTGGCGGTAACTTGGCCGAAACCTTCCAGACCATCGTGAGCACGGTGCGCGAACGCCAGAAAGTCGAAAAGAAAATCGAAGCGTTGACCGCGCAAGGGACGATGCAGGCGGTGATCATCACTTTGGTCCCGTTGATGCTACTCGGTGTATTCTTGGTGCTCGATCCGAACTACGTGAAGCCGCTCTTCACCACGCCTTTAGGATGGGTCTGCCTGGCCTTAATGCTGACCTTGCAGATTATAGGCTTATTCGTCATGAAAAAGATTGTTACCATAAAAGTATAGATCCAACTCCCCAGAACACGGACGTCCAGAGGGTTTCATGAGGATTGTACTTACATTCGCTCTTGTTTTTTCTTTCAACGCATTCGCCATCGTCGACATGAAGAGCGCGAACTATTCCGAAGCGTGGACGGACATGACCGTCCCAGGCGTCGGTTACGACTTGCGCGTCACGCGCACCTACAACAGCCGCACGCTGTTCAGCGGCTTGTTCGGCTTCGGCTGGTGTTCGGATTACGAAACTAAAATCGAGATCACGCCCGAGAGCAATTTGAAACTTACCGAGTGCGGCGCGGGTATGGAGACGATCTACACGCCGAAAGGGTTCAATCCCGGGAAGGTCGACCAAACGATCGCGCAAATCGCCGCCGAAATCAAAAAGCGCCGTCCGGATCTGAAGGCCGATTACATCGAAAACCTGAAGAGGGAAATGAAGACCAACGATTTCATGCGCGAGGAATTCAGCCGCCGCATGAATCTGAAAGGCAAAGTCGAAGACGGGGTCGTCTATTCGGCCAACGGCAAAGAGGCCGAGAACATCACGTTGAAGTCCGGCGTCTACAAGCGCACGCTCACCGACGGCACCTACCAGCTTTTCGACAACGCGGGCCGCATGACCCATATGTACGACAAAAATCAAAACTACTTGAAGCTCGCTTGGGAGCGCGACGTCCTGACGGGCGTGGCGGACAACTTGGGCCGCAAGCTTACGTTCAAGTACAACCCGGCCAGCAAAAAGGTGTCTGAAATCGTCGGCCCGAACGGGATGACCGCGCGCTACGTCGTCGCGGGGGAAGACCTGAAAGAGGCCACGGATTCGAAGAGCAAGAAAACCAAATATCAGTACGATGATGTTCACAATCTCACGCGCATCGATATGCCCGACGGCACGTACAAGTCGCTGACCTACAACAAGGACAAGGATTGGGTGACGAGTTTCCGCAATCCAAAGGGCTGCATGGAGACTTACGATTACCAAACCGACAAAGAGGACTCCAAGAACCATTTCTGGTCGCTGGTGGTGAAGAAGTGCGGCGACAAGGTCGTCAACCGTTCGAAGTACGAGTTCTTCAACCGCATGCGCCCCGACGGCACGGGCGTCTACCTGCAGCGCGTGCGCACCGAGATCAACAACAACGTCACCGACATCGTTTATCACGAAGTTTTCGGCAAGCCGCTCTCGATTTTGCGCGACAATCAGCGCATCGATTATACCTATTACGACAACGGCTTCGTAAAGACGAAGCGCGAGAGCACGCGCACGATGGCGTTCGAGTACAAGAACTCGTGCAACAAAGTGTCGCTGCTCACCATCCAGGATCATGACGAGATCCCCGTCGCCGACGTGAAGGGGGGCCGTAAGACCGCCTCGAAGCCGGCGCGCGCGGCGAAAACCGTTCGTACGAAATTCGCGTACGACGCGGCCAAGTGCAACTTGGTGGCGGCGGACACCTCCGAGGGGCAGAGCGTGAAGCTTCAGTACGACGCTCAGGGGCGTATCGCGCAGATCGAAGATCAGTCGAAGAAGATCGTGAAGATCAAATACGAGTCGAAGTTCGGAAAGCCCTGGATCGTCACGCGCCCGGGTCTGGGTACCATTCAGGTGTCCTACAAAGGCGACGGCGAGATCGCCAAGGTCGACAGTAAAGAGGGCCCGAACGTCGCGGTTCAGGTGGCGAGCATCTTCAATAACATGCTCGATATCATTGCGCCGGCCACGAGCGAAACTCCGTTATAAGGAATGGGAGAAAAACGTATGTTGAAAACTCTGTTGATTTTGGCAGTGGCGCTGAGCGGTTCATTTGCATGGTCCGCCGACGGGGATTCCGAGGCCAATAGCGCGATCGTGGCCGAGACTTTGAAGCAAAATATAGGCATCTGTCCTTGCAACGCGAATCAGAAGCCCGTTAACGAAGACAGCTATGCCGGCGACTTGCAGAAGATTTCCTCGATCGTCGGCGAGACGCATAAAGGCGACGGCGCCGGCCCTGGCTCGAGTAAATCGACCCGCTGAAAACCGTCTCAAATTGAGACACTCCCAGAGGGCTGACGCCCGTCTAATAATTGAACAATCGGTTTCTTAGCCCACGCCCGGAGTTCGAGATGAGCGTGGCATGGGTTTGGCTATAGGTACCTATGTGAGCTTAGTGCTTTTAACAGGAGTACCTTATGAAAGCGTTCAAAACAGCCATTCTGCTCTTCGCGATCGCGGGCGCCGGTGTAGCTAATGCGAAAGCCGCTAAATCGAGTCTGCGCTGCGCCGATTCGACGGTCGGTTCGCACAACGGAAAGAGCGACGCCATCGTCAAGAACCAGGTGGCTTCGCTGCTGCCGAATAAAGCGAGTTCAGACCCGGGCAAGAGCCCGCGCGCGATCAACTAAGCGGAACGGGCGGGGCGATCACTCCGCCTTTTTAGCGGTCTTCGGTTGAGTGCGGCTGAGTTTCGCGGTGATCAGTTTGGTCGTGTCGCGGACGAGCTTCGCGCCGCCTGCGGCCACCGTGTTGAGCGGTGCCACGATGGCCGAGCTTTGCACCCAGCTCATCGCATGCGTTTCGATGCTGCGATGACCGATTTCGATTTGCATCACCAGCACCACCGCGACGGTAAGCGCGAGCGTCTTCACGAAAAACATAAAATCCATCATACCCCGGCCTCCTTGCCTTTCTTTGCGACCGCGTTCCTTACGGCGCTCAAAACTTCCTGAGTCTTAAACGGCTTGACCACGTAATGGCAGCAGCCCGCCTCGAGCGCGCGCATGATCATGTTGTTCTGATCGATCGTGGAGCAGGCGATGATCTTCGTTTGCGGCAGCGCCTGCAGAATCTCCACGGTCGCTTCGATGCCGCTCATCTTGGGCATGACGATGTCCATGAGCACGACGTCGGGGCGCGTGGTCTTGGCGATCTGCACGGCTTCGGCGCCGTCCTGAGCCTCGCCGACGATTTCCACTTCACTTGAGTGGAAAACATGTCGGAGAACCTCGCGGATGAACGGGGCGTCATCGGCAATAACTAGTTTTATTCCCATACTCCGTATTATAGTGTCAGGAAGTTCAAGCCCACAAAGGGTTTCCAAGCGGTCTAGTTTTATGTCGATCAAAGAAACACTCATCACGACGCTCTCTCAACTCGACGGTTTGACCGCTTACTCTGCCATTGTCGGGCTGCTCCTGATCTGTGGTCTAGGAGTGCCGCTCCCTGAAGACATCACGCTGATTGCCGCGGGTATCTTGGCCTCGGTCGGATCGATTTCGCTTTGGGGAGCGATGCTGGCCGGCTTCTTTGGCGTGCTGGCCGGCGACGCGTTCTTGTACACGCTCGGTCGTTTGTACGGTCGTCGCGCGTTTCAACTTCCTCTCATCCGTTCGATCATGACTCCCGCAAGAATCGTCAAGGCCGAGCGCAAGATCTTGCGCAATTCGCACTTCATTTGTTTCACCGCGCGCTTCTTGCCGGGTTTGCGTTCGCCGATTTTCCTGATGTCCGGAATCATGGGCGTGCGTCCGCTCGTGTTTTACGGGCTTGACGGGTTGGCGGCGCTGATCAGCGTGCCGCTTTGGGTGTACGTCGGGTTCTGGCTCGGCGAGAATCTGGATCATACGCTCGCGATCGCGGAGCGCGTGCAGATTTTCCTGTTGATCGGCGTGGTGTTTTTGGTCGGGGGTTATCTGGCGTTCCGCCGCTACAGGAAGAATCGTCGCGCGCAACGATTGAAGTTCTACATGAACGGGAAATACCCGACTAGGAACCCCACTTGAATCCGAAATGGAACATCAACAGACTGTCGGTGACGCTGACCCCGCTTGGCGTTTGCCCCGTGGTCGGATCGACGCCCGCGGCGGTGCCTTTGAACAGATTGCGTTCGACTCCGTAGCGACCCTTCCAATAAATCTGGTGGCGCCGATCGAGCGTCCACTCGCCGCCGATGGCGATGCCGACCGCGTTGGTTTCGGCTTTGGTTCCCGATTTGGTGTCGACCGCGGTCGCTTGCTCGGAATGTTTCTGGCGCGGGCGAATGTCGACTTGCAGGGTGTGCGCGTACGTCGCCGTTTGCGGGATCACGGCTTCCATCGTGAGCGATAGACCCGAGGTCTTGCGGCCGATGAGCGTCGTCGCTTCTTTGCTGATTTTGGCGTTCACGTCGTGATAATCCAAGCCCCACTTCAAGTGAGAAGCTTTGCGCGAATACCCGAAGTGTTTGCGAAAGCGAATGCCGGCCTCGAAATCGGCGAGGTCGTAAGACACCATGTCG
>DAISHW010000127.1:6921-7571 GCA_036822295.1 Bdellovibrionales bacterium
CCGCCGCTGCGCACTCCGGCTGAAGCGCTTTGGAAATAGCGCGACTGCACGCCGAAGAACGGCGTCAGCCAAAAATTCATGCCGAGCGCGAGTCCGGGACCGTGGGAACTGAAATCGCGATATGAGTACGTCGAAGTCGAACCGTTGTAGAAGTACGCCGGCGCGATCGAAATGCCGAGCACGTTGGCGCGCGGATCTTGCGGATGAATCGCCTGACGATACTCTTCGATGTCTTCTTGCGTGCCGCCTAAGATCAGGGTCTTCACTTGCTCGGTGACGGGCGGGGGAGCGGGTTCCACGACGGGTTCCGCTACGGGTTCCACGGGCGCGGGTACGGCCGCGGCGGGCGGAGGCGGTTCCGGCGTCACCACCAGAGTCGTTGCGGTCGCCGCTGCAGAGGCACTCGATTTCGACGTCGTCTTGCCCGGAACGGGCGAAGGAATCAGGGTTTCCGGCTTCACGTCGTCATCGTCTTTGCGAGATTCGGGCGCGCGGATGCGGTAGCGCGAGGAATCGAGGTTCTGCTTGGCCGGCGCTTTCGAGCCCGACCGCAAAAGCACGGCGCTCGAGGAGTCCAGCTGCGCCCGCGCGCCGAAGCGCGCCCCGATCACGCCCGCCGGCAGCGCGAGAAACAGGCCAGTGATGAAATA
>DAISHW010000128.1:0-7566 GCA_036822295.1 Bdellovibrionales bacterium
CAAACGCACTTTGATGTCGGTGGCGGTGATTTCAGAAAGATCGACCGTTTGCACGACGGGCGCGCGCACCATATTCGTCTCAAAGCCCAGCGTGGCCGGGCATTCCGCCAGCTTCAGCACGTCCAAATCGCGCACCAGCATCGGCTTCAGCGGAGGTAAACGTATTCCATTGATCGTGGTCCCGGTTCCTCCACCCAAGTCTTGAACCCAGATGCGGCCGCCTTCGCTCCACGCGCGCAAATGCTCGCCCTGAACCGAAGGATGATTCAAAACCACATCGCAATGCGGAGCCGATCCCACCGTCGCCGACGGCTTGCTCACCGGCAAACGTTGCGTGCCGGCGACGTCGAAAATTTTAACTCGCAAAGTCCCGTTGGACATGCATTCCTTCTGTTCAAACTCTGAATACCATTCGGTTTTTTTTGACTCGGAGTACATGCGACTTTAGACTTATCCAAAAGGGGGACCTATGCGTATTTGTTTGCTCGTGCTCGCTCTCACTGGACTTGCGGCCTGTTCTTCGGCCCACAAAGACTCGACCGACAAGGCCGGCGCCGATGCCGCCAAACAGGCCGCCGACAAAGCGGCATCCACCATCAAAAAAGGCGTTCCCGTCGTTCCGGGCACCGTCGAATGCGAGAGCAAAGCGGACAAACGCGCGCTGGCCGTCCGCCCGAAAGGCGACGGCTGCGAACTCGGTTACACCAAGTCGGGACAAGAAGCGGTCGTGGCCACCAGCGCCAAAGGTTCCGCCCACTGCGAAGCCACTCTGAACAAAATCAAAACCCGCCTTCTCGAGGCCGGATTCACCTGCAAATAACCCGGCCTTAGGTCCTTGCGGGCGTTTGAATTCCGTCAGGAATCCGTGGCCCGCGCCCCAACCGCCCTCATTCTTGGTAGCGTGATCACAACCGCTTACAAGGATGAGAGTCGGTTTGCGCACGCTTTGGTTCACAACGTGCCTGCTTCTGACGACCGCGTTCCAACCGAACGCGGAGGCCCTGCAATTGTCCCCGCGATTCACGGAATATCCCTCGGCCTTTTATCAGCATGTCGAAGACGGCGCGCGCGAACAAGCGCTCCGCCAAGAGCTGCACGCCATCATGGCTTCAGGTCATGTCAACCTGGGCTACACGGGCGCGCGCCGCCTGCTCTTCGGCGAGCTGCATCTTCTGCGCACCGGCCAGGGTTACGCGATTCGCGACGTGTACTGCCGAAAGCTCGCGACCCAACGCGATTTCAAATCCCGCCCCCCGGCGCCGGGGCAGATCCCCGATCCCGCGGTGCTCAACGCCGAGCACACGTGGCCGCAGAGCAAATTCTCAACCCGCTTTCCCCGCGACATTCAAAAGGCCGATCTGCACATTCTTTATCCCGTGCTCTCGCGGGCCAACTCGTCGCGCGGCAACCTGGAATTCGGCGACGTCGCCGCGCCGCTCACCCATCCGTGCAAGGCCTCGCGCCGCGGGTACACCGCCCGAGGCGGCGGCACCCGCCACTTCGAAGTCCCCGACGAGCAAAAAGGCGACACCTCCCGCGCGATTTTTTACTTCGCCGTCCGCTACCAAATGCCGGTTTCCGAGCTGCAAGAGGACAGCCTTAAGGCCTGGCATCGCCTTGATCCCGTCGACGACTTCGAACGGGTTCGCAACGAGGCGATTTACGCCAAGCAAAAGGTCCGTAATCCATTCATCGACTATCCCGAATTGGTCGAGTTGATTGGCGACTTCTAGATCGCATCTGGATGTTTAATCACATTTTGTACAAAATAGTCCTATGGCTGACATTCCCGAAGATGAATACGCATTGGTGCTTTCAGGCGGCGGCGCGCGCGGCGCGTACCAAGCGGGCGCTTTGCGCGCTCTTTACGAAGTCTGCGAAGTGACGAACAATTTCAAGTTGTTCCGCAATATCGTCGGCGTAAGCGCCGGCGCGATCAACGCCGCTTACCTCGCCGCGGAGGCCGACAACCTCGACAAAGCCACCCAAAAAATGTGCGATATGTGGCGCGAGCTCACGACCTCCGAAGTCTTCGCCACCGATTACGTGACCGTCGGGCGCACGGCCATGCGACTCGTGCGCGGCGTCTCGCTGGGCGGCTTCAGCGGCAAGCTGCGCCCCACCAAACTGGGACTTCTCAACGTCGAACCGCTCAGGCACCTGCTCTCGGAACGCATTCACTTCGAAAATATCCCCCAGCACATCGCCAGCGGCAAACTCAACTCGCTCTGCGTGACCGCGACCGACTATTCGACGTCGATGGGCGTGACGTTCTTCATGGGTTCGTCCAAACTCAAAGACTGGCGCCGCGTGAACCGCATCGGCATCCGTCAGAACATCAACATCGACCACATCATGGGCTCGGCCGCCATTCCGATCTTTTTCCCCCCGTGGAAAATCGGCAATCGCCACTACGGCGACGGCTGCCTGCGCAACACCGCGCCGCTGAGTCCCGCCCGCAAAGTCGGCGCCAATAAAATCCTGGTCATCGGCGTCCGGAAAATCCGCGACGAGCGCATCGACGATTCGAACATCATCAAGCCGACGCTCGGCCGCGTGCTTTCGGTCGTGATCAACGCCATTTTCATGGACGCGATCGAAGTCGATATCGAACGCGTTCGCATCATCAATGAAACCCTGCGCTTGAGCTCGCAAGACGCGAGCATGCGCCCGATCGACATCGCCCACGTGCAACCCTCGCAAGCGCCCAGCGAACTGGCCGAGGCCCGCGTCGAGGGGCTTCCGCCGATCTTGCGCTTCTTGCTCTCGGGCCTGGGCAGCGCGCACGAATCCTCGGAAATTCTTTCCTATCTGACTTTCGACCCGATCTATCTGAATGCCTTGGTGGACTTGGGCTACGCCGATCTGATCAAACAAAAAGAAAATCTAATACAAATATTGGGTCTTTGACGTTAGATTGATGGCGCTATGAACGTGACCCCCGCCGGCCCCGCGCCGCAATTATTTTTGAATCGCGAAATCGGCTGGCTGAACTTCAACAAACGAGTTTTGTTCCAAGCCAAGGACGCGCGCAATCCGCTGCTGGAGCGCTTGCGCTTCCTTAACATTTTCCATTCGAATCTGGACGAATTCTTCATGAAGCGGGTGGGGGGATTGCAGCGCCAGTTCTACGCCCGCGTGAGCCCCCTTTCTCCGGACGGCCTAAGGCCCGAAGAGCAGCTGAAATTGATCCGGCCCGAAGTCATCGCGCTCAGCGAAGACATCCGCACGCTTTTGATCGATGAATTGATTCCGCAGCTCAAACGGGCCGGGGTATCGCTGGTCACTTGGAAGGAGTTGACCGATTCCGAGCGGGAATGGGGCAAAAACTTTTTCCGCGACCGCATCTTCAGCGTGCTCACGCCGATGGCGGTGGATCCGGGCCACCCGTTTCCGCTGATCTCGAGTCTTTCCACCTCGCTCGGCGTGTCGCTGCAAGTGCCGGGCGAAGAGGACATGCTCTTCGCCCGGATCAAGATCCCCGACGTGTTTCAGTCGTGGATCCGCATTCCCAACACGGGCCCCGGCGTCGAGCGCTTCGTCAGCATTCTGGAAATCATCCGCGAAAACCTGGACCAGCTTTTCCCGCGCATGCAAATTCAGAATGTGATGGCTTTTCGGGTCACACGCAACGCCGACATTGAATCCGACGCCGAAGGCATCGAAGACCTGCTCGAGCTCATCGAGGAAGAGGTCAAACAGCGCAAGTTCGCCGAGGTCGTGCGGCTCGAGCACGGCCCCCGTCCCGATCCGTGGTTGCTCGATTTCTTGAAGGACGAGCTCGACCTGACCCCCGACGACGTCTACGAATACCCGGTGGCGCTGGAATTCAAAAATCTTTCGGCCATCGTGAACTTGAACTTGCCGCAGCACAAATTCAAACCGTGGAATCCGGTCACCATGCCCGCCCTGGCGGACGAGAGCGCCAATATCTTCGGCGTCATCCGCGGGAACGACGTGCTCGTGCATTTGCCTTACGAGAGCTTTTCGACCAGCGTCGAGCGCTTCATCGTGACCGCCGCCGACGATCCCGCGGTCGTCGCCATCAAAATGACTTTGTATCGCACCAGCGAAGACAGCCCCATCGTGCACGCGCTCATCCGGGCCGCCGAAAAAGGCAAACAGGTCGTCTGCCTGGTCGAGCTCAAGGCCCGTTTCGACGAAGAGCGCAACATCTTCTGGGCGCAGGCGATGGAAAAGGCGGGCGTGCACGTCGTGTACGGAATCGTCGGTTTGAAAACCCACGCCAAGCTCGCGCTCGTCGTGCGCCGGGATCGCGATGAGTTCCGCTCGTTCGTGCATATCGGCACGGGCAACTACCACTCGCAAACGGCCAAACTCTACACGGACATGGGATTACTCACCGTACGCCCCGATATCACAAGTGAAGTCGTCGAGATCTTCCACTATCTGACCGGCCGCTCGCTCAAATCCGATTACAAAAACCTGCTGGTCGCGCCCATCAGCATGAAAGCGCGCTTCCTTGAGATGATCCGTCAAGAGACCGAGAACGCGCGCCAGGGAAAACCAAGCGGCATCGTCGCCAAGTGCAATTCGCTCGAGGACAAGCAGGTCATCGAAGCGCTTTACGAAGCCAGCCAGGCGGGCGTGCCCGTTCAACTGATCGTGCGCGGATTCTGCTGCCTGCGCCCCGGCGTTCCGGGCTTGAGTGAAAACATAAAGGTGATATCGATCATCGGCCAGTTCCTCGAACACTCGCGTATTTTTTATTTCCGCGGCGGCGCGGCCCAGGAACTTGACGGGCGCTTTTACATCGGGTCCGCGGATTGGATGGGACGCAATCTCTTAGGCCGGGTCGAAGTCGCCGCCGGAGTGGAAGACAAATCCGCGCGCGAAAAAATCTGGGAGGCCCTGCAGATCATGTTGAACTGCCAACGTCTGGCCTGGGACATGCTGCCCGACGGCTCTTATGAACTTCGCCGGCCCCGATCGCCGGCCGGGGAAGTCGGTTGCCAAGAACTCCTGGCCGAGAAAGCCCGCCAGAAATCACTCGCCCTGAAAATGGATGAGCTCAAGAACGGATGAACTAAAGAATTGACGGACCGAAAACGGCGACGTGACAATCGAGTCATGCAAACCACGGATAAGGTTCGGCTCGCTTCGATCGACATCGGTTCCAACGCCATTCGGCTCTTCGTCGGGCAACACGACCGTTCGGGCCGCGTGCGCGTGCTCGAGGACGAACGCGCCAGCGTCAGACTCGGCAAGGACGCCTTTTCGACCGGCTACATCCGGCCCGCGACTCAAGCGGAGCTTGAAAAGGCGCTTAAACATTTCAGCGAGCTCTGCGCGCGTTGGAACGTCGACGCCATTCGCGCGGTGGGCACTTCGGCCCTTCGCGATTCCTCGAATTCCCGCAAGGTCTTGGCGCAGCTCAAAAGCCGCACCGGCATCGACGTGAAGCTCATTGACGGGCATCACGAGGCCAGCCTTCTGCACAAGGCGGTCAGTCGCTCGGTCGACCTCACAAAAAAGAACGCCCTGCTCGCCGACATGGGCGGCGGCAGTCTTGAAGTCGTCTTGAGTCGCCAAGGCAAACTCGCGCAGATGCGCAGCCTGCCGCTTGGAACAGTTCGCCTGCTCTCGAAAGTCAGCCGCAAACATCAATACGAGGACATCGCCCAGTGGGTACGCACGCCGCTTTACCGTTTGCGCGTCGACCTGCTCGGCCGCGAACAAGTGCTGCCGCAGGTGATGATCGGCACCGGCGGCAACCTTCGCGCAATCGGTAAACTTTGCTATCGTCTCGGCATGAGTCGCTCGCGCAACCGCTTCAACCGGCACGCGCTTGAACTCCTGGCCGGCAGACTCTTCGCCTTGAATCTGAAAGATCGCATGAGCCGTTTTCAGCTGCGCAAGGACCGCGCGGACGTGATTTTGCCGGCCGCCGTGGTCACCCTGGAAATGATGCGTATCTTTGAAATCGGCGAAATCGCCGTTCCCAACGTCGGCCTAAAGAACGGCCTTTTCTGGGATGCGATCGAGCGCCGGGGGACGTAGTTCCGTTTTTAGGTACGTAGTTCCGTTTTCCAACCGGGGTGCGGCAATCCGCCGGAGTGAGCGCCGGGTGAGTTCCAAAATTCGTCGCCGTTTAGGACCTAAACATCCCTTGCATCCATATATGCGGCCCCCGTTGGCCGTATCCTTGCAACTCACCCGGTCATGCTCAAATTCGGACGGATCATGGCCCTCTTGGCCGGAATTTTCTCGATCACGCTGGCCCACGGTCACGTAGTCGATCCGTCGTTGTTTGAACCTGTTCGCGTCAAGCTGCATGAACCGCCCAAAGGTTATGTTTCGCCCAATGAACTCTACACGCAAGACGCTTTGCCGCTCTGGCAACAGACCGGGCCGGGCGTTTACATTTCCGTCGGCACGGAGCGCGGCTTTATCGGCGCGGCCTATTCCAACGCCACTCAACTGCTGCTGCTCGACATGCAACCCAGCGTGGTCAAAACGAACCGCATCATCATCGCCCTTTTGCGGGCGAGCGGCGGAGACCGCCGGCTTTATGAAACCTTGCGTTCCAGCCCCGAATTCCTGCGCGAGCGCTTACCTGATCTTCAGGTGAACGAGGACGACCGCCGACTGTTGACCGACGTGCTGGGCACGAAATGGTGGGACCAAGTCACCCGGCGCTTTCGCACGAGCGAACTCTTTCACCCGGGCGGTCCGTATTTTCAGAACACGCGCTACTTCCGCGACCCCGCCAAATTCGCGAAGATGTACCGCATGGCCGCCGACCATCGAATCCAGGCGGAACTGCTCGATTTCACGAACCACTCGCGGGTCGAAACGCTGATTCAAGAACTGAGCGCGCGGGAATGGAGGCTTTCGGCGATCGACATTTCGAACGCCCATTGGGAATCGTACATGCGCGCCGACCCGACCCTGCACATGCTGCGAAAATTCACCCCGCTCGCGGACGAGCACAGCATGGCGATCTTGACCGACAGCCCGACCTTCGGGCATCGCTGGCAGTACTATGGCGCGAACTTGAAGCGCCTGTACGCGCAAGCTCCGGAAAGGGTTTATGACAATACGACACTGCTCCGCCATTTCGATAAGCCCGACTTCGAAGATCCGTTCAGGCGAATGCCCCCGACGCTCTTTGACAAAGACCTTTCACCCCTGAGCGCCTACAACGATATCCTGATTCGTCCCACCCCCGGCAAACAACGCGTGCTGTTCGTCTTTGGACGTGAGAGCTGCGAATGGTGCATGACCCTTGGCCGCGCGCTGCACCTGTCCGCTCCGTTGCAAGAACTGCGCGAGTATTTCAAGATCGTCCCGGTCTCTCTGGATCATCCGGACGCGAAAGAACTTTTCGGAAAACTCGAACGCGCGGCGGGCTTACGGGCAACGCCGGCCTTTCCTTACCTCTTCGTTTGGGACCCGCACGAAAACGACGTCGCGGGCGTCGACTCCGTCCACTTCCAGCGCCCGATCATGAGCGGCCAGCGCGCCTATCATAACTCGCAGCTCATGAACGCGATCTTCGACGCCGCTTACCGCCAAAAGGATTGCGTGCAAGCCATCACTGGC
>DAISHW010000129.1:0-7556 GCA_036822295.1 Bdellovibrionales bacterium
ACGGCATTTGCGACGGTGCGGCTGGATTTTGCACCCAGGCTTTCCCGGTCGCGACAAATGGCGCAGTTCGCATGCCACTCGCCCCGCAGCATGGCCTGACGCACCTCTCTCATCAGAGGGTGGTTCATAAGCTCGATCCACTTCGACCCGCGGGCCATACCCATGCGTTGGTCGGTGCCCGAACAGCAGGTGAGCATCTGTCCCGCGGGGCGGGCATAAATGTGCAACCAAGGAAGACTGCAGAATGTCGAAGAAGGGCGATTCATCAGTGCTATCATCCCTGCAACCGATGACAACCGCAAGTGCCCGGGCATTGCGCGTTTGGCGCGGCTGTGCTGGTATGAGGGCGTGGATTTTCCCGGTATTCGTATTCGCAAATTGAATGGCAGTATGGCGCCGCTGAACCCGCGGGTGTTCTGCACATTGCCGTTCGTTCATGTCAACAACCGGGTTGATGGAAAAATCACGGCGTGCTGCCATATCTCTGAGCCCACTAAAAAACCGAATGGCGAAGCCTTCAACATTGTCGAAGGTGATTCCCTGGAAGACGCCTTTCGTTCGGAATTCATGCGGAGCCTAAGAGTCAATATGCTCACCGGCGTCCGGGATCCGCGCTGTTCGAAATGCTGGATGCTCGAAGACATTGGCAATCGCAGCAAACGCATCAACGACGGAAATCGCTACCTTATGCAACTCGAAGATCGCCATTTGCAAGTCGATCCCCCGTTTGAACCGATGTCATGGGACGTGAAGCTTGGCTCGAACTGCAATCTGAAGTGCCGGATGTGCGACCCTTTCACTAGCTCGGCTTTGATGCGCGAGGCGGCTGAAAACGGATGGATTGATGTGAATCAGAGCCGTCGCCACTTACAGGCCACGGTCGATTTGCTGCGTCATCCGAAATTCAAAGCTGAACTTGAACGTCTGGTGCAGTACGCGCGTGAGATTTATTTTCTAGGCGGTGAACCGTCGTTGCTTCGGCAACATTTGGACATCGCCGATGTGGCGATTCGTGACGGCCATGCCGAAAAAACCACGATTCGCTGGAGTACGAATCTGACCCATTTCGACGACGACTTTATCGATCGGGCGCGACGCTTTGCAAAGGTGACCATCGATTGCAGTGTGGATGGTTTCGGCGAAGTGAATGAGTACATTCGTTTCGGTTCGCGCTGGTCTGAAATCGAATCGCGTATGGAGCGGATTCGAAAAGCGCTGCCTGAGGCAGAGATCAAGATCGTTTGCACTGTTCAAATCTACAACGTTTTCAACGTCGAGCGATTGGCCGAATGGGCGGGCCAATGGGGCGTCGAATTGGCATATAATTTTTTGAGTTGGCCCAATTATCTTTCCTCGCAATGCTTGCCCGAGGAATTGCGTCAAAATCTGCGCGAGAAGTATCATCGGGCACATCCGGACCGCTATCGATCACTGTGCAACTGGCTCAATCGGGGCGAATTCACGGATGCGTTCGCGGAATTCCATTCCTACACCCGCAAGCTCGATCGCGTGCGCGGTCAGAATTTTCTTAGCCTGGTTCCGCCGGAATACCGCGAACACTTCGATCTTTGCGTGCCTTGAAGTCATGCGAACAGAAACAGTCGTTGTAAGGACAGCGCACGGGCTGTTCCGGAAATTTCAAGTTCAGCAAATCGTCCTTCTTCCAATTGCCGAAGGGCTTGCGTACCCGACACATGGCATCTCGTCTTAAATCCCCATTTTGTTCCAGATAAAGCGTGTCGATGCCGACGTAGCACTGCCAATCCTTCCAATTGTTCAAGCGATGCGATGAAAGATAACCGTTTGTCACTTGGTGAAGCCGCGAAGGATTGTCGTGGGCGAAGAAGATCAGGCCCGGATAGGTCGGCCGATCGGGGCACATGATCCCGCGCAAATCGCGTTTTGGAATCAGTCGGGGAAAATGCGTGTAGTTTTCCTGCATCCAGCGCAGCTGTTCAATGTTGTAAGGCCAACGCGCATTCGTATTTTCCGCCCCGGCATGAATCTGCGCCGCCGCCGAATCTTTCAACAATGTGAGCGACTGAAGGGACACGGTCGCGTAGGGCGCATGTTCTAAGAAGTGAGCGTGTGCCTGAAGGGAGTATTCCCAACGGGGCGGGTACATGAGCAGCAAAATGCTCGCGGGAATTTGCCGCTCGGCCAAGATATTGGCGACTTCGGAAATGTGTTGGTAGTCCGCGGATTCCGGGTGAAAGCTCAAATTGACCGAGGCAAACAGCTCGGCATGATCTTTCCACCAGCGTGCGGTGCGGATGCCATTGGTCACCAACATTATCAAGTTGTCGGTTTCACGAATCGTATGGGCGAGTTGCTCGAAATCTTTCCAAATGGTGCACTCGCCAC
Organism: Bdellovibrionales bacterium; assembly: GCA_036822295.1. Taxonomy (GTDB): domain Bacteria; phylum Bdellovibrionota; class Bdellovibrionia; order Bdellovibrionales; family UBA1609; genus JALHOQ01. The sequence continues at coordinate 2,365 of DAISHW010000129.1, forward strand.
CCAAAAGCTCGAAAACAATCTTGCGCTTGTTGTAAGGCGCGCATTTGTAGATTTTGTCCAGGCTCCGTACCACTCGCGTTGCGGTCTCGATATCCGGCCAGCCATGCGAACCATCATGACAAGCGGTCGCGCAATAGATGCATTTGTATGTGCACACGTTTCCCAAGTTCCAGTTCACCGCCAAAAACGGATTGTTAAAGGATTCGATTTCCATTGTGCCCGGACCGAAGCGATCGAGCTGTCGCAGATCCTCGGTACTTTGTTGGATTCTAAGAAGCGACATCGGGATTGTGACTCATCATGTCGCGATAGAGTGCCGGATCGCCCGTCAGGGAGAAAACCATGTGAATGCGCGGCGAATCAGAGCCGTTCATCACGGTATGCCGTCCCAGGGTGTCTGTTAGATAGGCGCTGCCATCTGCGGCCAGATGAAAAAATCCATAATTCTCAAAAATCATGAAGCATTGCGGATTTGAAACAATAGGGACGTGCAAGCGAAAGTTCACGTCTTTGTGAAGACTCATGCACGATTTTGGTCCGAGACGGATCAGTCGCACGCGTCCGACGGCGCCATCGGCGAATTGGCGGACTTGGGTGTAGACCTCATGCAAGTACCAGTCCCGCAAGTCTCGGTGAAAAATAGAATAGGCCGCTTCGTCTGTGGGCGCGCTCGCGGGGCGGTGGGGGCGAAACAAGCTGCCGACGCCGTCGTAGAGCGGGTCTTCGGAGTTTTCAAAATGCGTCAAGGATAGCTGATTGTCCATCGGGTGGAAGTCGCGCAATTTTGTGAGCCGATCCAACTCGTCTGCGAGCCGCGGCTGATCAAATCGCAAGGATAGACGCATCACCGGAGTCATCAAGGGCCAGTAAATCGTGCGTTGAAAACCGGGTCAATTGGTGGTTTCGGCGCGGCGCGCCTTCATGAGTGGATTTTCGCCTCCAGGAGTGTTCTAATTCCCGTCATTGGAAACCATTTCCTTTCCTGAAACGGAACTCACTTCTGAAGAGTGGCGCGAACTGACGGTTCGGACGACGGCCTATATTCGGCAAAGAGTCGAAGCCTTAAAAGATATCGACAACGGCGACCGCCTGCGCACCGAGCTGAAAATTCCCTATCTGCAATTGCCGGTACCGGACGTGGATTGGGCCACGATGCTTGTCGAAGCTCAAAAACTCGAGTCGCACTTTGTCCCGCACCGTTCGAGTGACAGCCGCGGTTGGAAAAGTCTTTGCCTGCACGGGATCGAAGCCGACCAAACGCTGTCTTGCGACCGGTACGGTTTTGCCAATGAACAGGCAACACCATATAAATGGACCTGGGCTGCTGAGGCCGCGCCCGTGACCACAGCGTGGCTCAAGCGACTTAAGGACGACGGCTATTTTCAAGAGTACTACCGCATTCGCTATATGTGGCTCGAGCCCGAAGGTTTCATCCGCTTTCATCGCGATCGGCCCGAGGAACAAAACTCCCTGGGTCCGATGAATGTCGCGCTCAACATGCCCGAGGGCTGTCACTGGATTTTCAAGGCTTGGGGTTTCCTGCCTTTTCAACCGGGCTCCGCGATGGCGGTCGATGTGTCCAATCTGCATGCGGTATCGAATCGTTCGGGTATAGACAGGGTGCATCTGATTGTTCACGGCAAGTACGGCCCTGCATATTCACGCGCCATCACGTCCGCGGCGCGCCGCTTGCGTGAATCGCCGTTGCCCCAAATGCCGGCGCTCTTGAAGAACGACGGCAGCTTTCAGCTTGGCTTATGGCGGTACAGTCCCGGAGCGACCGTCGCGGGTTTGGAGGAGAAGTGGTTTGGGCTCACCCACCACTTCATAAAATTGAAATCCTCGGGTGAATTGAATCCCCTTGAGCACTACTCTCTGCGCCGCATTTTGAGTGAAACTTTAAAACGCGGAAAACAGTGGGCCGTGGTCATGACTCCTGGCACCGTTTTGAAAGAGGGGTTTTTCTCCGCGCTTCGCAAGACGCTGAGTGAAGCCGGGCCCACGACCGCCGTGATTGGACACTTGCTCGATCGTGGACCGCGCGGCTACGGTCTGCACCATCAGATGCTTTTGGTCGATGTGTTGAAGTGGAAGCAAATGGGGCAGCCGACCCTTGGCGCTCCCGGTGAAAATGGGCTTTGTCAGAATGTCGGTCAGCGCAGCTCCGAAAATGTGCATGACGACTACACGCCGCGCTTCATTCTTCCCGGAGGGGATACGCGAACCGTGCAGGACACGGTCTGTGGTTGGCGAATGATCGACACGGCGTTGGCCAAGGGTTATAGCGTTGTCAATCTTCCGGACCACCTAAGAGCCGCGAAATCTTTCCTTTATCCCGATCAGAATGGCGAGGCCTTGTTGCGTGCAATCGACGGGTTGAGTTCCTATGAGACAGAGCGATTCCCGGTGTTGAGCCAGACCCAGATTGAAACGCTTCAGTTTTTGCGCGTCGAGGCGGTGGATTTCGCCCGCAAGGTTTTTATCTTCAACACCGAAGGCACGTTCGAATTCCAGCAGAAGAATCGTGGCGTGCCGCTCGATCATCTCTACACGTTGTCCGCAGGCTTCAAAGAGCTTGCGATCTTAAGACATCACGGGTTTCATCCGGAGACGGAAATCACGTACTTTGACATCTGTGATGCGTCTTTGTTCATGAAACAGGTGGCTTTGCGGGAATGGGACGGACGGAATTACCCTGAATTCATCCGGCGGATAATTAATGACCATCCCGAGGTTTTTCAAAGCGTGAGAATTACCGCGGATTACAATCACCTTGAAGGCCCGTGGGAACGGGAACTCGCGACTTGGGGTGGCGCGGAAGATTTCGCGCGTTTTTTCGCAAGAGTGCGTCAATTGAAAGCTCGCTTCGTGAACATCGACTTGATGAAGGCTCCGGAATGGATCAGCAAAGATCTGTCTGAGCGCGGTCGCGGCAACCAGGCCATATGGTACAGCAACTGCTTCAACTACACGCCGACTCTCGCGCGGCATGGATGGTCCGTTCAGACCATGAACACCCTGGGACAACGCTTTTTAGAATCCATTCTAGAGACCAGCGTACGAAAAAAATCCCGTGTCTACATGTATGGCGAGGACATCCATTCAGGAACTAAGGCTCCGCATACCGGCGATCTGATCACGAGTTATTTCTTTTAGATGGCTCGGCGATGAAGCATTTTTGCCTTTATCCATTCACCCACGTCGCCACCAAGACCGACGGCGCTTTGAAGCTTTGTTGCCGCAGCGAAGTTATTGCCAACATTCAGGACACTAGCATCGACGAGTATTGGAATAGCGAGAGCCTGCGCAAGATTCGTCGACAAATGGTCGCGGGTGAAAGACCTGAATCGTGTTGGGCTTGTTGGCGATCGGAAGATGCCGGCGTGCGCTCCATGCGCCAGCGGGCCATGGCTCCTGAAAATCCGACGAGCCGATGGAACCAATACCGATCGGTGATGGAATTCTTTGATTCCAAGACGGGGCACCTGAGCGCGGCGCCACGCACGATGGAGTTGAAAACTTCGAATCGCTGCAACCTGAAATGCCGGATGTGCCAGCCGGTGGATTCTTCTTCATGGGCGAAGGACTGGCCGCACGTGGCGCATCTGTCGAAAGAGTACAATTCGTGGGCGTACGAGCGGGTGACCGAATTGGATTTGGTCAAACGCCCGATGCTTGATTCATTCACGGATGAAGAATGGTTTTTGCAATTCGATCGACTCTCAAGCCAGCTGGATATGATCGAATTTGCGGGCGGTGAGCCGCTGATCGACCCCGGCCATTACCGCTTGCTTGAGCGCCTTCAACCGCGCGCCCAAAGCATCACCCTCAAATACAGTACGAATTTGACTCATCTTTCACTGAAGTCGAAAGACATTTTGAGTCTATGGTCCAGATTCAAGAAGGTGCATGTTTACATCAGCATGGACGGTACGTTTGGCACTTACGACTATATTCGCACCGGCGCCCGATTTGAAAATGTGGTGGCGAACATTCAGGAGCTCAAACGCTCGGCGATCAATCTGGGTGAAGTCGCGGTCGCCTGCACCGTTCAGGCTTACAATGTCTTTAACGTCACTGAAGTCGCCGATTTCTGTTTGGCAAACGATTTGAAGTTCCACCTGCACTTTGTGAGCTATCCGCGCTTTTTAAGCGCTCAGATTTTGCCGTGGGAAATCAAGTCGCCGATCTTGGGGGCCACGCGCATTTACCTGGAAAAACTTGAGCATGCGCCAACGGCGCGGCATTTGCGCGATTTCGTTAAGTTTCTGGAAAAAGATCGAGATCAAGAGCTTATGCCGGTCTTTCTTGAATATACGCGCACGCTCGATCGATTGCGCGCGACTCGCTTTACTAATTCTCACCCCTTGGCGCACAGATATTTCAGTCCGCTCTTTGACGGTGCGGACCCCAGCCCGCGATCAGCAACGCTGGCCCCAAGATAAGCGCGACGGTCTGCAGTCCCCGACCTTCCGTGAAGCTGGTCCAGGCAATGAACGCGAGGGACGTGAACAAAAGGGCGCGAAGCCCGAGCGCGGTCTCGCGTCGAGGGGGGCGAAGTGGGAACGGGCAGGCCATGACCACGGCCCACCCCACCCAGACCATGAAGTCGACATCCCAGAGCCACTGGCGCACGGTGAGCCCGAAAAATACGATCACGCCCACGAAAGCGACTCGCATGGCGAGCCAGCGCCAAAAAAGAATCCCGGCGACAGACAAGAAAAATGTCACATAAAACGCCAAATACACTTGCATGGCCGAGAGCTCAGGATCGTTCAGTGCAAGGTTCCAGGCCCAGGTTCCGATGGCCGTCACCAGATAGGCTGAAATGGCGTAGAATATAGGGCGTAAGATTTCGGCGTTAGAATCCGTCATCCCGGAGCCTTCGCTTGCCCGCGCCAAACAGTTTCGGATTTTATGGCGCGACCTTCGCGTACAAAGTCGATGGGATTCACGAAATGATGAATGATTTCGTAGTCGACGCGTGAATGCGTTTTGAGAAGGTCTTTTTCAACCTCGATGCGAATGTGTTCCGCCGTATCATGCTGCTGGTTACGAAGCGCGACGCCGAGATCATGAACTTTGCCCGCCAAGTCGTAGCCGTTGATCTCCGGGAAATACCCGCGCAGTTTCAAAATGTCTTGTGGCGGCTCAATACTTTGTCCATCGATTTGGTGGATACGGATCACGAC
>DAISHW010000130.1:0-4893 GCA_036822295.1 Bdellovibrionales bacterium
GCAACCGCGCGCGCCGCCGCCACGATGTCGGCGACGCCCCCACCCAAGCGGCCGTCGACCGCGATCACGGGGGCGTCGAGCAGCTCACTGAGTTTATCCAAATCCAAACGCCGACCGGCGGACTTCAGCAGATCGACCATCGTGACCGCCGCCACCAGCGGAATGCCGAGCTCTTGAACTTGTCTTGCCAAGTACAACTGCCGATGGAGTTGCGTGCCGTCCAACACCAGCACGACGACGCGCACGTCTTGATTCTCGGTCAACGTGGCCAGAGTCACTTCCTCGTCACGACCGTGCGGGCGCAAGGAATAAATCCCCGGCGTATCCAGAACCGACAAAGTCTCACCGTAAACCGGCAGGTGCTGCCCGCGTAGTTCACGGTCTTGAACTTCGAACCGGTGAGCCAGTTGAAAAGCGTGGTCTTGCCCGAATTCGGCGACCCGATCAAGGCGACCGTGGGCATCACTTGATCAACAGACATTCAGCCTCGGCCTGGCGCAAAGCCAGTACGCTGTCGTGCAGTTGCACGACGAAGGGTCCGTTGAACGGCGCGCGGCCCAGGATCCGCACGTCGCAACCCGAATGAAACCCCATTTCGCGCAAGCGGCGCGAAAGCTCGGGGTCGCCGACGACATTGGCGATCACCAGGGTTTCCAGGCGGGGGGCTTCGATCAAAGACTTCATGGGACCCGGAAAAGTATTCTCCATTGGACAAATCTTGAAGGTTTTTTTATGCCTGATGCGCATCTGAAACCCAAATGACAAGGCCTGGAAATTGTAAGGGTTTACCGCATGCGCGCGGGCCTACTGCTCCTTCTCCTACCTTTACTCAGCCCTATGTTCAGCCAGGCGAAAACGCTCGCGCCCGGCTATGACGAGTTCCTTCACGCCTGCCGTTCATTTCGGGCAGCGGACGGCCGACTCAAGCAGTCCCCTCTCCAAGGAAAAATTACGTACCTTCCCACGATCGTGCTTCAAGCCACGCAAACCCGGTTCGCCTTCGTTCGCTTGCTCCAGGCATTGCGAAAATGGGGGCACGAAGAGGGGCTCGACGACGGCTCACGGATGCCGCATGACGACGGCCGCTCCCCTTACGCGCGCCATCGTCGTATCACCGGCGTTTACTACAAGGGCCATGTCTACATCGTCGACGGCCACCACCGCGGGATGCTCGCGAGCTACTTCGCGGCCGAGCGCGTGCCGGTTGAAATCATCAACGACGCCGACGAGTGGGATAAACTTTCCGAGGATGAGTTTTGGGCGCGCATGCGGGCCGACGGGTATTCGCATATGACGAATTTTCGGGGCGCGGCCATGGCTCATCGCGATCTTTGCGATCTGCTCGACGATCCGTACTTGAAACTCGCGCGCAATCTGCTGGGCCGCGTGGATTGGCGCATGAGCCGAAAGGGCCACGTCAAGATCGTCGACGTGCGGGGAGCCAAGCGCGCGATCCTGCTCAAACTCAACCGGGACATTCCGTTTCTGGAATTCGAGATCGCCGACCGCCTGCGCCGCGCCGGGTTCATCTGGGATCATACGCGGCGCTTGACGGATCACGAGCTGCATCGCGCGCTCGAAATCCTGACCACGCGCCGCAATCACTCGCGCCTCAAGCATGTTTTGCTTCTCGACAAGCCGACCGATGTGAGAGAACTGGATCTACCCGCAATCATCGCCCGGCACCCGTCTTGCGCGGAACAGCTCGCGGAAGGCGACGGCGATTAGGCGGTCCGCCGAAGCGGGCCGCCCAGATCATTAGGAGTTCTACGTGAAGTTCAACAATATACTGGAAGCCATCGGCCGCACGCCGCTTGTGCGCATCAACCGTCTGGCCAAAGATCTGCCGTGCACGGTGTACGCGAAATGCGAATTTTTGAATCCCGGCGGCTCGGTCAAAGATCGCATCGGTTACAACATGGTTTTAGAGGCCGAACGCCAAGGCCGCATCAAGCCCGGCGACGTGCTGATAGAACCGACCAGCGGCAACACGGGGATCGGATTGGCTTTGGCCGGCGCGGTGAAAGGTTACCGCGTGATCATCACGATGCCCGAAAAGATGAGCCGCGAAAAACAGGTGGTGCTCGAAGCCCTGGGCGCCGAAATCATCCGCACGCCGACCGAAGCTCCGTCGCACGCGCCCGAGAGCCACATCGGCGTCGCGATCAAAATGCAAAAAGAAATCAAGAACGCGCACATTCTGGATCAATACTCGAACCCGGCCAATCCCGACGCGCATTACAACGGCACGGGCGTCGAGATCCTGGAAGACACCGGCGGCAAAGTCGACATGGTCGTGGTGAGCGCGGGCACGGGCGGCACCATCACGGGCGTCGCGCGCAGAATCAAGGAGAACAATCCTAAGTGCGAGATCGTCGGCGTCGATCCGGTCGGCTCGATTTTGGGCGGCGGCACCTGTGTTGATTCGTATTTGGTCGAAGGCATCGGTTACGACTTTATTCCCGACGTTTTGAATCGCCGATTGGTCGACACCTGGGTGAAAACCAAAGACAAAGAATCGTTCCATATGGCTCGCCGCTTGATCCGCGAAGAGGGCCTGCTCTGCGGCGGCTCGAGCGGCGCGACGATGTTCGGCGCCCTTCAAGAGGCCAAGAAACTCAAGAGCGGCCAGACGTGCGTGGTCATATTGAGCGACGGCGTGCGCAACTACATGACCAAGTTCGTTGAAGACGCTTGGATGAAAAAAAACAACTTTATTTGATGTGGCTTTCTTCAGACCCTCGGGCGGGATGCTCTATCACTGGCGGGCTTGGCGGAAGCGGAAAGACTGGGGCGATTTTCGCGAGCAGATCGCCGACTGGCTCGGCGATTTCGCCGGTCGGCAAGACGAGTTGATCCTGATCGGTCCGAGCGGCGGCTACACGCTGCAGACCGAATGGCTGAAGCGTTTCAAAAAAATCCACGCCTACGATCTGGACCCCTTGGCCCCGCTGTTTTTCCGCGCCCGCCACGGCCGCCTGCCCGTCGCCTTTCACAATCAGGACCTGTTCTGGGACGAAGGCCGGCTCTCGACCGTGAGCCTGAAAACCGCGCTGAAAAAGCATCCGCGCGCGGCCGTGTTGATCTCGAACCTGCTGGGCCAATTGCTCCTTGAGCATCCCACCGACGATCGCACGTGGGAGATCTTCTTGAACCGCCTGCGCTTCACTTTGAAAGACCGCGAATGGGCGAGCTACCACGACCTGTTCACGCATGAACGCGGCGAAGTGATCGATCATCTCACGGGCGGAGAATGGAAAGCGGGCCTGGAAACCCGACAATTCCGCTGGCCGCTGACCGCGACCAGCCTGCATATTATCGAAGGTTTGCGTTCTTCTGGGACGCCAGATTCGGTTTCTGCATCGCCGGACGCAAACTGACCTGCACGTCGCCGCCGGCACGGCCCGACGGCAACCGCGAAACTTTCTCGCTCAACTCGGCTTCGCGCATGCGCAGGCGCGCTTCACGCGCGTCGCGCGACTCGAGCGAACGATTCACCGAACGCTGACGTTTTTGCAAATCGCCTTCGCGCGCGGCCACGCGGGCGCGCATGGTGTTCAAGCGCTCCTCGGCATCGCGCATGCGGCCTTCGGTTTCGCTGACTTCGTTCTCGGCGATCTTCACGTCTTCTTCCAGTTTGGCCAGGCCGCGACGCTTGCCGCGGATCTCGGCCTCCATGAGCGCGGTCTTATGTTTGTTGGCTTTGTGCTCGGCCCGTAGTCTATCGACCTCGGCCTGAACCTTCGCGCGGCGCCAGCTGTACTCGCCTTGCGCGGCTTGAAGCCTGGCTTCCACCGTCGATTGCTCGGTTTTGCCGCGCTCGAACTCGCGTTTGTACTGTTCGAACTGCGCCTGCAAGCGAGTGGTCGCGGCGTTCATTTCGCGGGTCTTTTGCTCCGTTCCGCGAATCTGCGCCAGTTGCTCCTCGCGCATCTGTTTGATCGTCGCGGTTTCACCGCGCGCCTTTTCAAGTTTCGCGTCGGCCACGCCCGCATCCTTGATCGCTTGCGCTTTTTCTTTCTTGAGCTGTTCGCGTTCGGCGTTCAGGGACTGCATGCGCGATTCGAGCTGACCGATCTCTTTATCGGCCTGTTTTTGCTGGGCGGAAGCTTCTTGCTTCACGCGCGCGGCCTCTTTGCGAGCCTTGGCGGTTTCCGCGGCTTGGCGGGCGGCGCGGACTCGGACCAATTCGGCGGCGCCGCGAGTGGCGATGGACTCGGCCAGGGATTCTTCGGCCTCTGCTTCCACTTCACTGTAGTCCTCGTCAAGGGCTGCGGCCGGTGCGGTCGCCACCGTCAATAGCAATGCGAGCAGGTGTCGTTCGATGAGCTTCATGACTCGTCTTCTCCTTGGCGCGCATCTTTTCGCGCCATTTTCATCTTCACGTACCGCTTATCGGCTAGCCCAAGGTCCAGGTTGATACGAATAAGTTCGGCATTTTTTACGAAGTGGCGCCCAAAAGAGGACCGCGAAATTCGCCTAACTTTTGGGCGACAACGCGCCATTTCAACTTGAGTGGTATTCAGCACTTGAAACCATTCCCCGCACGGTCGACGCGTATGCGTTGAAAATCTGACCGGGGAATTTGTTTCCAAGCGCGCGAAGTGCAGCGGGCCCTTAAGCAAATGAACGGGAGTACACGCGACCAAAGGTTGGCACTGACGTTGCTAAGTCTAATGCTTTCCCCCTTAAGCGGCCTGGTCCCCCTCCTTACCCTCCAGGTCGCTTTTTTTTTACTCTCGATCTACAATGGATACGGATGATTGCAAGGATTGTGATCGGATTTCTATTCAGCGCGCAGGCGTTCGCATCGACCATGACGGTCGTGGTGGACCCGGGTCACGGCGGGCGCGATGACGGCGCGGTTCGCGATGGCCGAGACGAAGCCGCGAT
>DAISHW010000130.1:4960-7537 GCA_036822295.1 Bdellovibrionales bacterium
GCGGGCCGACAAACGCTTCAAGGTGCCCCTGACCCGCCCCGGCAATGAGACGCTGACCCTGCCCGAGCGCGCGCGCTTCGCCAAAATCAAAAACGCCGACATCTTCGTGAGCATCCACGTGAACTCCAATCCCGACGGCAAGGCGCGCGGCGCCGAATTCTATTTTCAAAATCAACTGCCGCCGGACGAGGAGTCGATGTTTCTCGCGCATCGGGAAAACTCGGAAGGCGCGGCGGGTACGTTGTCCTACGGATATCTAGAGGAACGCCGTCTGCCGTCGGATATCGCGACCATTGTGACCGATTTGCTCGATGGCGACCGCATCTTGCGCAGCTCCCAACTCTCGAAGGCGCTCAAAACCAGCTGGACGGGTTCGAAAAAGAGCAAAACCAACAGCGTCCTTCAGGCGCCGTTCTTCGTTTTGAGCCAGATGCCGCTGCCCTCCTCGCTCGTCGAACTTGGGTTTCTGACCAATGCCGACGATCTGCGCGAGCTTGTCGATCCGGGCGCGCAAAAGCGCATGGCGCGCGATCTGTACCGCGGGCTTGTCGCGTATAAAGAATCCATGGACAAACACACCGCCACGCCCTAAAATTTGTCGCCATGCGACTCGACCACCGAAAAATCACCGAGCTTAGGCCCGTCACCATTCAGGCCGAGGTCATTCGTCACGCCGAAGGCAGCGTGCAAATCGACATGGGCTTCACCCGCGTGCTGTGCACGGCCTCGGTGGAACCCGGTGTGCCCAAGTGGCTGCAAGGCACGGGACAAGGTTGGGTGACGGCCGAATACGGCATGCTGCCGCGCTCGACGCACTCGCGCATCTCGCGCGAGAAGGCGATGAACAGCGGGCGCACGCAAGAGATTTCGCGTCTGATCGGCCGCTCGCTGCGCGCGGCGGTCGATTTGAAAGCTTTGGGCGAAAGGCAGATCACCGTCGATTGCGATGTGCTGCAAGCCGACGGCGGCACGCGGACCGCGGCGGTGACCGGCGGTTTCGTGGCTTTGGCGCTGGCCCTGAATTTCTTGAAAAATCAGGGCGCGTTTCCCGCTTTGCCTTTGAAGTCTTACGTCGCGGCGGTGAGCGTGGGACTTTTGAATGACGGCATCCTGCTCGATTTGAATTACGAGGAAGATTCGGCCTGCGGCGTGGACATGAACTTCGTGCTCACCAGCCGCGAAGAGTTCGTCGAAGTGCAAGGCACCGGTGAGGGTTCGACCTTCACGAAAACGCAGATGGACGCGATGTCGGCGGCGGCCCTGGCCGGTTGTCGCGAACTCTTCGGCAAACAGGCGGCGATCTTGGGGCGCATGCTGCCGCTATGAGCCGGGCGCTTTGGATCTCGACCACCAATAAAGGCAAGCTCAACGAATTTAGAAACCTGATGAACGACCGCGTGGAGATCCACTCGGTCGCGGAGCTCAATTCGTATTTCGCTCCTCCGGAAACCGGAAAAACTTTTGTCGAAAACGCGCGTATCAAAGCCAAAACCTTAAAGGCGATCAAGCCTGGCGTGTGGGTGGTTGCCGACGACAGCGGTTTGGAAGTCGAAGGTTTGGGAGGACTTCCCGGCATTCATTCGGCGCGCTACGCGGGCGACAAAGCTTCGGACGCCGAAAACGTGGCTAAACTTCTTAAAATGCTGCAAATTCGCTCGCCCGGAAATCGTAAGGCGCAGTTTCGTTGTGTCTTAGTCGCTTACGATCCGACAGGCGCGGAGCATGTGATCGAAGGTGGCGTCGTGGGCGCGATCGCCAGCACGGCGCGCGGGACCGTCGGGTTCGGCTATGATCCCGCGTTTATTCCCGAGGGCCACGACAAAACGTTCGCGGAGCTCGGCTTAGCCGTAAAAAACCAAATCTCACACCGGGCCAAAGCTATCCGTGAATTGCTGGCCCTGATAGAAAGATTTTCTCAATGACCAGAATGAAGATCTTCTCAGGCAACTCGAACGTCGAATTCGCCGCCCGGGTGGCGCAAGCGGCGGGCGTGGAGCTCGGTCATTGCGACATCGGCCGCTTCGCCGACGGCGAAGTGCAGGTCGAAATCCACGAAAGCGTGCGTGGCTGCAACGTCTTCTTGATTCAAAGCACCCATCCTCCTGTGAATGAAAATTACATGGAGGCCTTCATGCTCCTTGATGCGCTGAAACGCGCGTCGGCGGCCGAGATCACATTGGTCATGCCCTACTACGGTTATGCCCGCCAAGATCGCAAAGTCGCGCCCCGGGCGCCGATTTCAGCCAAAGCGGTGGCCGAACTCATGAAAACGGCGGGCGCGGACCGTTTGGTGGTTGTGGACCTGCACGCCTCGCAGATCCAGGGCTTTTTTAACGGCCCCGTGGATCACCTTTTCGCCATTCCGACCCTGGCCCGCGCCTGGCGCGAACAACAGGGTTTCGGCGATCAGTTCGTCGTGGTCAGCCCCGACGCCGGGGGGGTCGAGCGGGCCCGGGCGTTCGCCAAACGCATCGACGCCTCGATCGCCATTATCGATAAACGCCGGACCGGCCCGAACGAGGCCAAAGCGCTCCATCTGATCGGGGATGTGAAGGGCAAAACTTCCATTATTCTCGA
>DAISHW010000131.1:0-1175 GCA_036822295.1 Bdellovibrionales bacterium
GATTCGCGGCGCCAACCCCAGACTCGGCTCGTCGAGCATCAACACCTGGGGTTTCGAAAGCAGCGCGCGACTGATCGACAGCATCTGTTGCTCGCCGCCCGAAAGCGTCCCGGCCGAAGCCTTTAAACGTTCTTTAAGGCGCGGAAAGAGCTTGAAGCAGTGCTCCCATTCTTCCCCGAGTGTCGACGTGTCCTTACGGGCAAAGCTGCCCAAACGCAGATTTTCTTCGACGGTCAGGCTCAAAAAAATCCCGCGGCCCTCGGGTGAATGCACCAGACCCGCGCCATTGAGCTTGTGCGGCGGAAGCTTCGCGATAGAGCCGCCGTTGAGAAGAATTTCACCGCGGCTGGGAAGCAGCCCCGAAATCGCGCGCAGCGTGGTCGTCTTGCCCGCGCCATTGGCGCCGATCAACGAAACGACTTCGCCCCTGTCGATACGAAACGAGATACCCTTGACCGCTTCAATCGCTCCGTAGCTGACTTTCAGGTCTTTGACGTCAAGGACGGGGCTCATGCGGTGTCCTCGACGCCCAAATAGGCTTCGATCACTTTTTGATTTTGTTGGATCTCGGCCGGCAAACCCTGGGCGATGACGACGCCGTGATCGAGCACGACCAGGCGTTCGCAGATGCCCATGACGAGCCTCATGTCGTGTTCGATCAAAAGGACGCCCAAATTGAAGTCCTTGCGGATCTTTTGGATCAATCCCATCAACTCATGGGTTTCCGCGTGGTTCATGCCGGCCGCGGGTTCGTCGAGCAGGATCAACTTCGGGCGGCCGGCAAGGGCGCGCACGATTTCGATTTTGCGCTGCACCCCGTACGGGAGCGAGCCGGCTTCGTGATCGGCCAGGCCCTGCAAGCCGAATATTCTTAAAAGGGCGACGGCCTCGTCGACGAGCCGCCCCTCGGCCGCGAAGAATCCCGGCGGGCGCGCCAAGGTCGCGGGCATGCCGTAAGCGCAGCGCGAGTGCATCGACACCATGATGTTGTCGAGCACGCTCAAGGTCGGGAACAGGCGGATATTTTGAAACGTGCGGATCACGCCCGACCGCGCGACCTGGTACGCTTTCGCCCCGACGATCGATTCGCCACAAAACCTTATGTTACCCGAGGTCGGCCGGTAGATTCCCGAGATCAAATTGAACGCCGTCGTCTTGCCCGCGCCATTCGGACC
>DAISHW010000131.1:1185-7270 GCA_036822295.1 Bdellovibrionales bacterium
CGACGAGTTCGCCGGGTCCCACGGTCAGGTTCATCTTTTCGATGACCTTGAGTCCGCCGAACTGAATGCTGACGTCTTTCATCTCAAGTAACACGACGTCTCCAGAAATGCGTCCATTCACGCCCGCCCAGGATTCCCCCGGGCTTCAGGATCATCAGCAGGATGAGCGCGGCCGAGTAAATCACCATGCGCAAATCGACGCCGGTGTATTCTTGAAGGGGACGCAACGCTTCCGGCAAAATCGTAACCAAAATCGCGCCGAGCACCGAGCCGGAAAGACTGCCCATTCCGCCGAGCACCACCATGATCACCACGTCCACGCTCTTTACGAACTGAAAGCTCGCCGGGTTGAGCGAATTGGTCGTATGCGCGAAGATCGCACCCGCCGCGCCGGCGAAGAAACTGGAAACCACGAAAGCCGTGACTTTCGTGCGCGTGGTGTTGATTCCCATGCACTCGGCGGCGATCTCGTCCTCGCGGACGCTCAGGAAGGCGCGGCCGTAGGAACTGTGAACCAGCCGCCAGAGCAGCAAGACCGTCGCGCCCGCCCAGAAGAACGCATGCACGCACGCCAGAAAATCGGTGTCGCCGGGAATGCCATAAAGACCGCGCGCGCCGCCGACGATTTCCAGATTGAGCAACACGACACGGATGATTTCACCGAAGCCCAAGGTCACGATCGCCAAGTAATCGCCCCGCAAACGCAAGGACGGCATCCCCACCACGAAGCCCGCCAGCGCCGCGCAAAGCCCCCCCGCCATGACGTACACCGGGAAATTCAAAATCGAAACCGCGCCGCTGAACGGATGGAAATTCAAACTGATCAGCGCGCTGACGTACGCGCCGACCGCCATGAAGCCGGCGTGCCCCAAGCTGAACTGGCCGCAGAAACCGTTCACCAGATTCAAACTGGCGGCCAGCATGATGTTGATCGCGATGTAAAACAGAATCTGTTGCAAGTAGGGATTCAGCAAGCCGCTAGAGATTCCCGCGATCGTGAAGGCCAAGGCTAAAACTAAAATCCAGCCCCTCCACATCGCGATCATCAGACCTTCTCTACCCGCGCGCGGCCGAGCAAGCCCGACGGCTTGAACAGCAGGATAAAAATCAACAGCCCGAAGGCCAGCGCGTCCCGGTAGGTGCTGGACAGGTACGCCACGACCATCTCTTCGCTAAGGCCCATCAGCAGCCCGCCGAGCACGGCGCCCGGCAGGTTGCCGATACCGCCAAGAACGGCCGCCACGAAAGCTTTCAAACCAAACAGCAAACCCATCAGCGGATCGATCTTGGGATACTTCAAACCGACGAGCACGGCTCGATCACCGAATTCACATTGATGCCCATCAGTGTCGCCGAGCGGGGCGAGAAGCTGACCGCGCGCAGGGCGAGCCCCATCTTGGTTTTTTGAATGAAGTAATTCAGGCCCAGCATCGCGGCCAGCGCCACCGCGAAGATGGTGACGTCGAACAGCTGAATGGTGATCGCGCCCCACTGAAAGACCGTCTCGTCGCGCAAGACCTCGGGAAACAGTTTCGGGTCCGCGCCGAACACGACTTGCCCCGAGAACTGCAGAAACAAACTCACGCCGATCGCCGTGATCAGCGCGTTGAGCTTGGGGGAATTGCGCAACGGCCGATAAGCGAAGCGCTCGATCACCAACCCCAGCAACGAACACGCGACGGCCGCGATCGCGAGCGTCAGCAGAAACGAAGTCCAACCCGGATTTTCGCTCAAGCCGAAGCGCGAAGCGCCGTAGTACGCGGCGAACGCGCCGATCATGTACACTTCGGAGTGGGCGAAATTGATCAGTTGCAAAATTCCGTACACCATCGTGTAACCCAGCGCGATCAAAGCGTAGATCGCGCCCAGATTCAGACCGTTGATCACATGCTGTACGAGTTCTTCCATTCGCTTAAGGGCCGAGCAGCGTGACGAATTTCAGGGCTTTGCCCTCGACCTTCACGATGAACGCGTCTTTGTCGGCGTTGCGCTCGGAGTTGATGGTGATCTTGCCGGTGGCGCCGTCAAATCCCGAGGTCTTGGCGAGCTCGTCGCGAATGGCCTTGGGCGTGAGCTCGGGCGCCCGCTCGAGCGCGTCGATCAGAATCATCGCGGCGTCGTAGCCGGCCGCCGAAAGGCCGTCAGGCGTTTCGTTGAACTTGGCTTTATAATCGGTGATGAATTTTTGCGTCGCCGGGTTCGGGCTTTCGCTCGCGTAGTGATTCGAGAAGTAAGCCCCTTGAATGGCGGCTTGGCCGATCTCGAACAACTTCGGGCTGTCCCAGCCGTCGCCGCCGAGAAGCACGGCTTTCAAACCCAGCTGGCGCGCTTGGCGCGCGATCAAGCCGACTTCGGTGTAATACGCGGGGATGAAGATCGCGTCGGGGTTGGTGGAACGGATTTGGGTCAGCTGCGCCTTGAAATCCGAATCGCCCGTCTGGAACGTTTGTTCCGCCACGATGGTTCCGCCGAGCTCTTTGAACTTTTTCACGAAGAATTCGGACAGCCCCAAAGAGTAATCCGATTTCAAATCTTTCAAGACCGCGACCTTCTTGAGCTTCAGGTTTTCACTCGCGAACTTCGCCATCACGGGACCCTGGAACGGATCGATGAAGCAGACGCGGAAGATGTAATCGCCGACTTGAGTGACTTTCGGATTGGTCGAGCTCGGGCTGACCATCGGAACTTTATATTGCTGCGCGATCGGCGCGGCGGCGAGCGAGCGGGTGCTGGCGACCTCTCCAAGAATCGCCACCACTCCGTCTTGGGTGATGAGTTTCTTGACGACCGCCGCGGCTTCTTCGGGTTTGCCTTGATTGTCTTGCGTGAGAAGAACGAGTTTCTTGCCCTTCACTCCTCCGGCGGCGTTTTTCGCGTCGATCGCCAGCCGGATGCCTTTGTCGGTGGATTGTCCGAAAGTCGCCTCACCTCCGGTCATCGAACCGAATTGGCCGATGCGGATTTCGGTGGCGCTTGTGACGTCGTTTTTTTTCGTGCAACCGTTAAGCAGTAGCCCGGCGGCCAAGACATAGATCAGGCAGCGCATCATTCCCCCTCCAAAGTTGAATAATAACGAGTACCCGGGGGCGGGGCCGGCGGTCAACCCGTCGTGATCCGACCCGTCACCAAATCATTGAGAACTCTAGGGTAAAACTCGGACTCGACACGCTTCACGGCCGCCTCGAGAGCATCGGCGTCACCGGGAACCGAAACCTTGGTTTGCGCCAGAATTTTGCCGCGGTCGTACCGCTCGTCGATCAGGTGAATGGTCACGCCGGATTCCGATTCGCGCGCCGCGATCACCGCTTCGTGCACCTTGATGCCGTACATGCCGTGACCGCCATGTTTGGGCAGCAGCGCCGGATGCGAATTGACGATTTTTTGGGGGAAGGCTTTGAGTGTTTTCGCGCCGATCAACGCTAAAAATCCGGCCAGCACGACGTAATCGGCCCGCCACTCTTGCAGCTGCTCGAGCAGGGCCTCGTCCCACCGCATACGATTGGTGAAAGACTTCGCAGAGAGAATTTTCGTCGGAACATTCAAGCGAGCGGCCCGGCCGAGCGCGCCGATCTTGGGCCGATTGACGATCAGACCGACGACGTCGGCTTCAAGTCGACCGTCACGAGTGGCTTTCACTATGGATTCGAATGTCGTCCCCTCACCCGAGGCACAGACCACCAGACGCGATTTCATCGGTGAGAATAGTACCCGTGCGGGCGCGGACAGGCACGCATTTTCGTAACGCAAAGCTTCGTCGGCGGCACCGAAGCCCCGCGTTAGGGAGCGGTGACCATTTGCGGACGCCACTGAAATTATTCCCTCTTCTGGTCGGGTGTGCTCGACGGTGATAAGACCTTTTGACGGTTCGGGAATTGCTGAGTTCGACTGCGGAGGACGTATGGTCTGGCGTTTGGTTTTATCCGTTTCATTGATTGCGACGCTCGCGGCGTGCTCGTCGAACGAAGGACGCCCGTCCACCGTGAACAAGATCTTGAATCCCGGCGACCAGCGGGACAAGGGCAGGAACAAAGATAAAAATCTCGAGAAGGTCATCGGAGGCAGCAAATGTCTGCTCGTCGATAAAGTCGCGGCCGATATCGAGAAGAGCGGCGACGAGGCCATCGCCGTATTCACTTTCGATCAAAGCCTGCTGGCCCTTAAAGGCGCGGATTTCGTGCGCGAGGGCGACGATCGCACGCATGCGAAGTTCTTCTGGGAGAACGCGCAAAAACCGATCGTGCAGAGCTTGCTCGGTGAACAGATCTTGAGTTCCGCCGCCGGGCCATGGCTTAAAAACGCGGTTCACGACGCCGATTGCAAGACGTTGACGATCGGTCCCGCCGGCGCCCGGGTGACTTACCAGATCAAGACCGCCGAACGCGCCCAGATCCTGGTTCACAACGCGACCCTGGACCGTTGGATTCATTACGTTTACGATTCCGCTTATGGCGTGCAGATTTCGATCGCGGAGCCCACGGGCGGCGGCGAGATTTGTGGCAAGGCCCTTCCCGCTTATTCAGGCGTCACCTACCGCATCGGCCGGGGCGCGGGCGCGGATGAGGCCATGATCAACCTTCCGTTCGCGCAAGTCGTGCAAACGCAAGTCGACGGTCTGCCCTCGAAGTGGAAGACTGAAATTGACGAAGCCGCGGACGGAAAAGTATTGCTGCCGTTCAATATCCTGAGCCTGGTCTATCAAAAGATCGAGGCTTCGGGTCCGATCGCTTGCCCCGCCGGTGATGACTAACCTTTTAAGCTTTTTGATTCTTCTTTTGTTCCTTTACGGGCGCTCTCAGCGCTTCAAGAACCTGCGTTTACATATTCCGTTGATGGTCGCGGCGTTCGCGGCCGACGTGCTGTTGGTCGCGGGGCTCGTGGCGTTTCGCGACGCGCTCAGCGAGGTCCACGGCGACATGCACTGGACCTTGAAGGTCCATATCCCGATCGCCGTCGCGACCCTGCTGTTTTATTGTTTGGCGACTTGGAACGGTTATCGTTTGTTCAAGGGCGATGAATCCGCGCGCGGACGCTTGCGCCTTTGCGATCGCTTTTTAGTGCCTTTGCGGGTGCTGACCTTGGTGACCAGCGTGATGGTCACCTGCTTACGCTAAGCTTTCGCGACTTTCTGGAAAATCGTGCCGAAGATGTTGCGGCCCTCGCGGTCGAACATTTCCATCTTCACGGTGTCCCCGACTTTCATGAACGGCGTTTTGATCACGCCCCCATTGATCTTTTCAAGGGTGCGCTTTTCCACGATGCAGCTCGAGCCGCGTTGGGGATCCTCGTTTGAAACGGTGCCGCTCCCGATGACCGTGCCGGCCGCCAATGGACGCGTGCGCGCGGCGTGAGCGATCAGCTGGCCGAAGTGGAAATGCATCGCCGCCGCATCGGCGTTGCCGAAGAACTCGCCGTTGTATTCCACTTTCAAGGGCAAATGAACGCGGCCGTCCATCCACGCGCCGCCCAGCTCATCCTCGGTCACCGCGAACGGCGCGAAGGCCGAGGACGGCTTGCTTTGGAAGAATCCGAAACCTTGCGCCAGCTCCTCGGGAATCAAGCCGCGCAAAGACACGTCGTTGACAATGACGAACAGGCGCACGTACTTGAGCGCGTCCCCGGGCGTCACCCCCATGGGGACATCGCCCAAGATCACGCCGACCTCGCCCTCGAAATCGGTGCCGTGACTGAAGTCGACTTGCGGAATGTCTTCGAGCGGAGCCAGGAACGAATCGCCGCCGCCTTGATACATCAGCGGAACGGTTTCGAGCGTTTCGGGAAGCGGGGCGTTCCGCGCCATGCGCACGAGCTTGATGTGGTGGATGAACGCCGAGCCGTCCGCCCATTGAAAGCTGCGTGGAAGCGGCGAATGAAGCTTGGCCACTTCAAGAGAGAACGCGCCTTTGGGCGAACCCTCGCCCAATTCTTTAGACAACGCCTCGACTTTGGGTCGCGTTTCTTGGCAACGCTCGATCGCCTCGCGCAAATTTGGCGCGACGCCGGAGGCGCGCACGGCCCTTTGATTGTCTTTGGAAACGACGATAAGTTCGCCGTCACGGTGGTCGGTTTTGAGAGTCGCTAGTTTCAT
>DAISHW010000132.1:0-7232 GCA_036822295.1 Bdellovibrionales bacterium
CGACGTTGACTTAAACTTCGGCCCGTTTTGTGCGGGGGCTGCTCGGACAGGACAGAAAAGCGACGGATCGAAGCGCAGAAACTTGAGCAGGAAGAATTAAGAAAGAAAAAGATCATCGAAGAGCGACAAAAGCGAACGGCTGAAGAGGTCACGCGCTCGGCCCTGGATGATTTTTTATGACCTTGGAGGGGAAATGATCTTAACGAACAGAGACCGCGAACTGCTTTCGCTACTAGCTCGCATGGGGCTTTTAACGACAAGGCAGCTTAATCGCGTCGTCTTCAAAAATATCGCGATAACGACGGTACTTCGTCGCCTTCGAGTTCTGGAAGGCTCTGGTTACATCTCGCGAGTGGAAGGGCTAAAGAACAACGAAAACGGTTGGTGCCTGACCTTGAAGGGTGCAGATGCCATCGGCTTTTTGTTTCCTAAAAGACGATTCAACCGATCTACACTGGATCACGACGTGATGCTCGCGGACCTTCGATTGATTTTAGAAGACCAAGGTATCGCTCATTCCTGGATTCCAGAACATGAGATTCGGTCCAAGATGGCTCGAAGTCATGGCATCAGGAGAATGGAGTCGCAGACGGTGCCCGATGGAATCATGGGCGTAGAATATGAAGGGCTGAAACACTCGGTCGCAATCGAGTTGGAGCTGAATTACAAAAATAAAGACCGCTACAAGAAGATATTTTGGTCCTACCGAGGCAAAGATCGAAACCTAGCGGTGTGGTATTTCGTTCCATCAAAGAAATTCGGCGAGTCATTAAGTAGCTTGTGGGCAAAGCATGTCGGGACAAACTCACGAGTCTGGCTATTGTGGTCCGAGGTTGATGACGTTCTAAAGAACGGATCTCAAGCGCGGATTCACTACTTCGATCACACGAATCAAATTGTTGATCTGTTTAAGCCAAAACCTGCTCACGAGGCTGCTCTTGGGGTGAGCAGGTTGAGTGATGAAAAATCTGAAATCGAAAAGGAGGTAAGTATCGAAAACGAAAAAGAACTTCCCGCCAAAGTGAGTTAGGTGGGATTGCCCCCTCCACCCCTGACCACCCTCACCCAACGAGTTGGTATGTGATGGTGGTCAGCGCTTACGGTGGCAAGTGAGTTTGGTGGAGGGCGGGAAGTTCTTTTGAATAGGTATGGGTTGTTTAATTAGTAGGAAAATAATTGAGAAATGTGAATCGAGGTAAAAATGAATAAGTTTTAAGGAATAGAAAATGAAAAAGTCATGGGATGTCAAAAGTGTTGAGATGATCCCTATGCGTGTTGAATCTGAGGAATATAGTCAAAGGCTTGATGAACTTGCGGAGTTTGTGTATCGTTATTTTTGCCAGCTCCAAGAAGATCAAACCTTGGCTCCTGTAACCGAAATCGCGGATCAATCCGTGGGAAGGACAGGAACCGATGGCTAAAAACCAAAACTATAAAATTGCTCTCTACATCAGGGTATCGACCGAAGAACAGGCCGAGAATCCTGAAGGATCTATCCGCAACCAAGAAGACCGTCTTCGTCAGGCCGTGGTTTATAAAAATCACTCAGGCAACTTTGGCGAGATCAAAGGCGTCTTCGTGGATGCTGGAATCTCAGCAAAGAACATGAAGCGGCCAAAGCTTCAGGAGCTTTTGCGGGCCATCAGAGCGCAAGAAATTGATTTGGTGATGGTGACGGAGCTATCTCGCTTGTCGCGGAACACGCGTGATTTTATCGAGATGTGGGACATGATGAAACTGCATGGCTGCGGGTTTACGAGTCTTCGCGAAGACTTCGATACAACGACCGCCGCCGGAGAAATGGTGATCCTGCAACTGATGAATCTCGCTCAGTTTGAAAGACGTCAGACTTCGGAGCGTGTTGAGGCAAACATTGCGGCTCGTGCGGCGAGAGGTCTATAATGGTGGCTGTGTGCCGCTGGGATACAAGACCATTCCTGATCGGGCGGGCTACCTTCAGATAGATGAAGAGATGGCTGAAGTTGTAAGAGCTGCGTTCACAGCATTTTTACGAGAAGGGTCTTTGTCGAGAGCTGCACTGTGGCTCAATGACAATGGCTACAGACTTAAAAAATCTCGTGAAGGTGGCGGAAGCCTCAAGCGTGTTGGACATTTCACGGTCGATAACCTGCAGGCGCTTTTGCGAAACAAGGTCTATATCGGAGTGAAGGTGTACAGTTATCGAGGTGAAGTCAGGGAAGCGAAAGCCGTTTGGCCGAGCATCGTTGACGAAGGGACGTTTCAGCGGATTGGAAAAATTTTGGAGAAGAATCGAAGTCGGTTTAAGCCAACGAAAGAAAAGCGAAGACCGTATTTGCTCTCAGGAATCACCCACTGCCAAACATGCCAGAGCTTCATGCCTGGGAAATCTGCGACTGGAAACAGCGGCAAGGTTCCTTACTATGAACACGCATGGGCAACGAAGCGCGATTCGACATTGAGCAAGAAGTTGTTCAAGTGTGAACCGCACCGAGTTCCGGCGAAAAAACTTGAGCCGATGGTGATGGAGAAATTCAAAGACCTGATGATGCGACCTGATTTTATGAAGGACATCTTGAATCGCGTGAGGGAAAAACACGAAGAAAACCCACACCGAAAGGATGAAGAACGTCTGAAAGCAAAAATCTCAGGTCTTACGAGTCAGATTGACGGACTTGCAGAACGCCTAAGTGAGCTTCCTAAAACGGTTTCAGCAGCTCCGATCTATAGACAGATGGAGCGGCTGGAAGAAATCAAGGAAGGTCATAAGAATGACCTGCAATCGCTGAAAGCGACAGGCAAGACGAGCTTAGATCGCGTAGTGGATCTTAAAAATTTTGAGGATTTCGCGAGTCACTACAAAAAGTTGGTGAACGAAGGTATCGACCCCAATGATTTGAGGCAGATGATTAAAAAGTTCATCCATAAGGTCGAAGTGGGCACGGAATCATTGAAAATTCACTGGATCGTAGACAAAGAGCATTTTGAGCGGGAGCTGGCGTTAAAACGCGCCAGCTCCTCCCCCTCGGGGGCGGTGCTTAATTTTAAAAGTAATGTAGGTTCGCAGAGCTTGACATTTGGTGCTCGGAAGAGGACTTGAACCTCCACAGCCTTGCGGCCACAGGCTTCTGAGACCTGCGTGTCTACCAATTTCACCACCCGAGCGCGTGATTGGGACTTAGGAAGGCAACAAATTAGTCGGCCCGGCGGCGCGAGTCAACCCGGTTTCGGCGCGCGGGAAGGTCAGGCGCACCGTGGTGCCAGGCCCGTCCCGGCGCGCATCCAGCGATATTTCAACCCCATGAATCCGGGCGATTTCGGCCGCGATCCACAACCCCAGGCCGGACCCCGGGATGATGTTCGAGGGCTCCACGCGCTGGAAGCGTTCAAAGACCTTTTGGCGCAAATCGGAAGGCACGCCCGGCCCCGAATCCTTCACGTACAGCTCCACTTTTTCCAGGCACGTGTTCATCTCAACGGACACCGTCGAGTTTTCGGGCGCGTATTTCACGGCGTTGTCGATAAAATTTTCGAGCATCGAGTCGAGCAGGTCCTCGTCGCCCGCGACTTCGGTGTCGAGTTCGTCGCAAGCTTCCGCCGACATGTGCGTTTTGATCGTCACGCCCTTTTTCTGCGCGAGCTTTTGCAGACGCGCGACCGACTTCATCATCACGTCGTCCAGACGCACCGGCGACAACGCGATCGTATCGCGGCCGCCTTCAAGCCGCGCGAGCAGCAACAGGTCCTGCACGAGTTGTATCAAGCGATTGATCTCGGCCGTCGCGGATTCGAGTCCTTCGCTCAAGCCGCCCGCGGCTTGCGAGCGGCGCAGCTGATCGAGCTCGCCCTTCAAAATCGTGAGCGGCGTCTTCAACTGGTGGGAGGCGTTCGAAATGAAGCGATCTTGGCTCGCGAATGCGCGGTCCAGGCGATCGAGCAAACCGTTGAAAGTTTCCGCCAATTCATGAATCTCATCGTCGGCTTCGGGTACGGGAATGCGTTCCTTCAGCTTCTCAATCCCCGTGATCCCGCGTGCTTTCAAGGTGATCTGACGAACGGGAATCAGGGCGTGCTTCGACATCCACACGCCCGCCAAACCGCCCACGACCAAAAACGTCGGAATGGCGAGCAAGAAAAACAGCAATAGATCGCGACGCTCGCGTTTGGGCAGATCCAGCGGCACCGCCACTTGCAGAATCAAAGGCTCACGCCAGTCTTTGTGATGCGTCCAATAGGTCAGCAAGCGTAAATCGTCCCGCGCCGCCGCGATTCCGATGCGCGAGGAGCTCACCGTTTGAAAAATCGCTTTCTCGCGCGACACCCTTTGCAGCGTCTGTATATCCAAAGGCAGATTCTTATCTTTGAGCGAACGCGAGTGCAGCAGCACTTTGCCGCTGGTGTCGCGGATCTCCAGAAAGCTGCCGCCCAAATGAAACGGAAAAAGCTTCCCGGCCTCGTTCACATTGGCGTTCACGACGAACAACCGACCGACGAAATCCATTTCGAGATTGGTGCTGATATCGACCGCGAAATTGTAAAGGGTCGTGTCGAAGGCCTGAATTTGCGTGCGCTGGAAATATTGAAACAGCAGCGCGCAGAACACGCTCAGGCCGGTCGCAAAAATTCCCAAATATAAAAGCGCGATCCGGTAGCGTATGCCTTGCTGACGGATGCGCATCGATCTCCTTTACATCTCTCCGCGCTTGAGCACGTAACCGTAGCCGGTCACCGTATGCAAAAGCTTCGCGGTCGGATAAGGCTCGTCGATCTTCTTGCGCAAATGCCGCACGTACACGTCGATCACGTTGCTCTCGTTGTCGAAGTGCACGTCCCAGACGTTCTCTCCGATTTCGGTGCGGGTGAGCGGACGGTTGGCGTTGCGCAGGAAATATTCTAGAAGCGAAAATTCTTTTTGGGTGAGTTCGATCTCTTGGCCGGCGCGTTGAACGCGTCGCTGGATCAAATCCATCTGCAAATCCTCGAAACCCAACCGCGTGCGGCCGCCCTCTTTGCGGCGAAGCAACGCGCGGATCCGCGCGAGCAACTCATCAAACTCAAACGGCTTCGAAAGATAATCGTCGGCGCCCGAATCGAGTCCACGCACTTTGTCGCGGGTGGAATCGAGCGCGGTGAGCATCAAGATGAAACCCTTGAAGCCTTCGTTGCGCAGCTGCCTGGACACGTCCATGCCGTTGCCGTCCGGCAACATCACGTCGAGCACGATCAGATCGAACTCGGAATTCGCCGACATCGTCAGCCCGGCGCTGGCGCTCTCTGCCGCTTCGACCACGTAACCGGCCTCTTGCAAACCCTTGCGGATGAACGCGGCCGTCTTCTTCTCATCTTCAATAATTAAGACTCGCATGAATGGTAAACTACCGAGTCACGCGGACCACCGCAACGGAATTAAATTCTTTTAACTCCAGTTTAATTCGGGATTTAGCGGTGCCTGTTACAACTTGATTCAAGAGAGCAACGAGCAAAATACCCCTTTTTGTCTGACGGGTGGGAAGAAGCAGGCTAGGCTTCTTCCCACCCCCCTCCTTCCTTGACGTCATCGCCCCCCAGCGCATTTAATGTAGCTTTAAGGAGACATCGATTTGATTTCGCTTCTGAGCCTGCTCCTCGTCGTGAACGCGCACGCCAAAGTCCGCATGGACAAAGTCACGGGTTGCCAAGCGCCCAAGGGCGCCAAGGAAGTGCTGCTGATCAAGCAGTGGCATTTGTCGCCGACGACCTCGACCAAAGGTTTCAAGGAAAAATACGCGCAAGAGAAAAACCAAACCGCGATTTATCAATACTTGAACGAACTGGTGAAGAAAAAGAAACTCGACATCGTCGTGGCCGAAGGGTGCGAGGGCGAGATCACCGACGGCTTCGCGACCGCGTTCAACGGCTGGGATTTGGAATCGCTCGCCAAGCAATCGCAAACCAAAGGCTTTGATCGCATCGTCACCAATGTGCCGCTCAAACTTGAAGCCCGGCACCACGGCAAGCTGCTCACTCTATGCGGCGACAACGAGAAAATGATCCAAGAAGGCAATCTGCGCCTGAGCAACCTGCGCGGTTGGGCGGGCTTTTGGTCGCGTTTGAGCGAGCCCGCCGCCGACGCCGAGCGCACGCGGCTTTACGCCGAAGCCGCGGCCGACCTTTTGAAGGTGAAGAAAGACACGCCCGTGAAAGATCTGCGCGAGAAAATTCGCGAGCGCCTGAAAGCGGATCTCGATTTATTCAAAGAATCGCTCACGACCCGCAACCAGGGCTTCGTGAAGGCGCTGGAAGGCCGTGAATTCAAAACCGCGGCACTCGTGATCGGCGGCTTGCACGCGAAAGACCTGAAGGATCGCTTGGAAAAAGCGGGTTACGCCTGCGACGTCCTGCGCCCGCCAGGCTACGCCGCCCAAGACGAGGAATTGATCGAAGAATTCGAAAAAGCCCTGAAATAATCAGGGCCCTTACGGCTCAATTGTCGTCTGTCGAACCCGATTTGCGGCCCTCTGGAACCGCCGTGGGCGCCTCGCCGCCTTGATCGGGGGCGTACGGCGACATCTGGCCCGCCGGCGCGGCCGTGTTCTCGGCCACGCAACCCGCCCCGGTCGCCTCTTTGTTCATCGCGTGGATATGCTTCAGGATCGTGGCGCACTCGCGGCAGTTGAGCGCCTGGAAGTCGGCGTTCGCCACGCACCACTCGTCCGCCAGGTTTTGAGTCGCATCGACCATTTCTTTGTAAGCGCTCGCCGTGGCCAGACCTTCCGGCAGGTCCTTCGCGGTGATCTTGGTCGGGTCGCAATTCTCGAAGCGCTTTTCGGAGCTGCCCTTCTCCATCGGCACTTTCAAGAACAACTCGTATTTCTGATCGCACATCTCGGTGACCGGGGGGTTCTTGCCCGGCTTTTTATCCACGCAGAGCATGGCAAGACCGCCGCTCTCTTTGGTCTTGTCTTTCAGACAGAAGACGACCGGGTTGCACGCCGCTTGTTTGGTCGCGCCCTTGGGACATTCTTTTTTGCCCGAGGTGAATTCGATATGACCCAGCGGTTTGCAGCCGCCCGGCACTTTTTTATCTCCCACGTATTTTTGCCGGAAGGCGCCGCTGATGCACACCGCTTCGCCAGGAGCTTTGCGGAAACGAATGCCCGCGAGCTTGCGCTCTTCATCCGAAAGGTCCGCGCAAGCGACCGGGCGCGCGGTCACGCATTGCTCGCCAGCGGCGGACGCCGCCGGCTTGGCGGATTCGCTTTTCGCGGCCGCCG
>DAISHW010000133.1:0-7172 GCA_036822295.1 Bdellovibrionales bacterium
ATGCCGGCAAGGGCTTGGCGGTGATCGAGATTTCGATTCCGTTTTCGAACGAGGAGCACGTTTACCGTCGCGAGCACGACCACTTGGAGTCGGCCAGCAGTCAGAGCCGCATGTTTTCGGGGCGGGCCGCGCATTCTTCCGATCCCAAAGGCGGCGACAACGCCATTATGAAAATGCTCGAGTATCTTTCGCAGTTGCCGGAAGGCATCGCGGTTTTGGATTTGGATGGCGGCATCGGTTACAACACGATTCCGGCCAAAGCGGTGCTCGAGATCGACACGGTCGCGGGGTTCAAAGATCCGATTTTGCCGAAGATCTCCAGGCTGTACTCTTCGCTGCGGGCGCTCGAACAGGAGCTTTTGAATTTTCGCGAAGACGGTTTTTCCCCCGCGCACCCGACCATCAATATGGGCACGATTCGCACGTTCGAAAACGAAGTGCGGATTACCGGGAGCGTGCGTTTACCGCCCTCTGTCACCGACGTGATTTACGAAGGCTGGATGCGCGGACTTGAGAGCGCCGTTGGCGATGTCGGAGCGACTTTTCGCGTTAAAGATTACCGCAAAGGTTTTAGCACGCTTCCCGAAGCGGAGTTCGTCACCGAAGCCGGGCGCCTGCTTTCCGGCTTGGGTTATGAAGGCATGCCCGTGAAGTCCACCAGCGCTAGCGAGGCCAGCGTGTTCAGCCGACACGGCATCGATTGTTTGTTGTTTGGGCCAGGAATGAGCGTCGGCAATTCCCATGCGCCCAACGAATGTGTGAAAATATCCGAGTTGCGGGCGGCCACCGACTTTTACCGGAAGGCCCTGGAAAGGTTCAGTACGTGAGTTTCGTAGTGCGGGCCGCGACCCGCGATGATGTGCAGCAGCTGCTCGAATTGGCGCGCCAGTTCACTTTGCTGAATTTGCCGGCCGAGCGTCGGCGCATCGAGGTCAAGCTCGAGCGCAGTGAGGCCTCGTTCGCGGGTGAACTCGGCAAAGCCGAAGCCGAATATCTTTTCGTCGTCGAAGACACCGAGGCGGAAATGGTCGTCGGCAGTTCGTTGATCATGGCCAAGAACGGCACGCCGGGTTCGCCGAATTTCAGCTTCAAGGTTCTGAAGAAAGAGCGTTTCAGCCGTGAGCTCGGCATCGGCTTCATTCACCAGATCCTGCGCTTGAACGTGAACACCGACGGCCCCACCGAGGTCGGCGGCTTGGTGGTCGACCGCGCGTATCGCCGCCGCCCTGAAAAAGTGGGGCGCATGATTTCGCTCAGCCGCTTCTTGTACATCGGCATGCACCAAGAACGCTTTGAAGCGGAGCTGCATTCCGAGATGGCGCCGCCCCTGACCGAAGAAGGCCGCAGCGAATTCTGGGAAGCGCTCGGCCGCCGTTTCACCGGCATGCCTTACCAAGAAGCCGATCAGATCAGCGGCCAGAACAACGGCTTTATCCAAAGTCTTTTTCCCGAAGAGGACATTTACCTGGCGCTGCTCGATTCGAAGGCCCGCTTGGTCCTTGGTCGAGTGGGCGAGGAAACGCAACCGGCGTTGCACTTGTTGAACCGCATCGGCTTCAAATACAAAGAGGAAGTCGATCCCTTCGACGGCGGCCCGCACTTGAGCTGCGCGACCACCGAGTGCACGATCGTCAAGGGACTTAAGAAATACCGTTTGAGCGCGGGGCGCGGCGGCCAGTTCGACGGGTCGTCGTTGGTCGGCCTGACCCGCGACGGGTCGTACGTGGGTGCGGCCAGCTCGTATCGCATCGAAGGAAATGATATCGTGTTGCCCGAAAAGGCCTGGTTGTTATTGAATCTAAGTGCCGGCGAGGAGATTTATCTATGAGTCAGGAGCAAACGATCGCGTTTCGCGGCGACTACTTCGGTGGGCAGTGGCATCTTGCGGACGCGCCCGACGAGGACTGGGCCGTGCCTTCCCCCGCGAACTTGAAAGACACGGTGATTCGCCCCTTGGCCCGCTTCGATCATGTCGATCGTGCCGTGCAATCGGCGCGTGACGCCTTCTTGCCGTGGGCGCATCTGGGCTTGGAGAGGCGCAAGGTCTATTTGAATCGCTTGAAAGAAGTGTTTTTGGCGCGGGCGGCCGAGGTCGCCGAGATCATCTCGCGCGAAACCGGCAAGCCGCTCTGGGAGACCAAAACCGAAGCCGCGATCCTGGCGAATAAAATCGATATCACTTTGAATCATTCGCTCAAGCAAGTCGCGGAAGAGGAAATCAAAGACGCCTTGCCCGGCATCAGCGGATTCGTGCGCTTCAAACCGCGCGGCGTGATGTCGGTGATCGGTCCGTTCAACTTTCCGGCCCATTTGCCGAACGGTCACATCATTCCCGCCTTGATCGCGGGCAACACGATCGTCTTCAAGCCCTCGGACAAAACTCCGGCCGTGGGACAGTGGATGGCCGAGTGCTTCGAACGCGCGGAGTTTCCGAAGGGCGTGTTCAACCTGCTGCAAGGCAAAGCCGAGACCGGCAAGCGTCTGGTGAACCATGAGTCGGTCGACGGCGTGCTGTTCACCGGTTCGTACGAAGTCGGCTTGAAAATCAAGCAGGACACGCTGACCCACTTCCGTAAAATATTGGCGCTCGAAATGGGCGGCAAGAACGCGAGCGTGATCTGGGAAGACGCCGATATGAAGAAGGCGGTTTACGAATCGCTGATCGGTTCGTTCATGACCGCGGGCCAACGCTGTTCGTGCACCAGTCGCATCATCGTGCATCGCAAAGTGAAAGATCATTTCGTCGAGCAGTTCTATGCTTCGGCCAAAAAATTGAAGATCGGCCATTGGCGCGAACCCGTTTTCATGGGCCCGTTGATCAGTTCGGACGCGGTCGAGAAATTCATCCGCTTCCAAGAGATCGCCAAGCGCGAGGGCGCGGAAAGTCTGATGCGCGGCAAAGCGCTCGACTTGGAGCCGAACGGTTACTACGTCACTCCGAGCATCAATCTCGTCAAGGAATTCGATCCGAAGTCGGTTTACCAGAAGAGCGAGATCTTCGGCCCGAACGTCGCGATCTTCACGGTCGATACGTTCGAAGAGGCCTTGGCGATCAACAACTCGTCGAACTTCGGTTTGGTGATGAGTCTCTTCACGAAAGACCGGGCGCTTTACGAAAAGGCCTTGATCGAGGCGCAAGTCGGCGTATTGAATTGGAATCGCACCACCAACGGCGCGAGTTCGAAGCTCCCGTTCGGCGGAATGAACAAATCGGGCAACGATCGCCCGTCGGGCAATATGGCGATTCAGTATTGCACGGTACCGGTCGCCTCGCTCGAGGACACGACGCCGTTCAGCGAAACCGGCATGCCGGTGGGATTGAACTTCGAATACAAGGGGTAGGGCATGATCGGTCGAGCACTCGCGATACTGATCGCGGCGGCGTTTCTTTTCGTAGGCTACCAGGGTTTTCGCTTTTTATCCGCCGGTCCCGGCCGCGCCGACGAAATCGTGATTTTCGAACTCCCGGGCGGAAAGCCCTTCGCGACCGTCGCGCAAGAGCTCGAAGCCAAAGGTTTGATTTTGGATCCCTATCGCTTGCGCATTTTGGCCAGGCTCACGGGCTCGGACAAGCGCGTGAAGGTCGGCGAGTACGAACTCAACCGCGCGATGACTCCGCAACAGATCATGAGCGTATTGGTCTCTGGCCGCAGCATCATGTATCCGGTGACGTTCCCGGAAGGCTCGAACATTTTCGAAATGGCGGCGCTGCTGGAGTCCAAGGGCTTGTACAAGGCCGAAGAGTTCTTGAAGGCCGCGCGCGACAAAGACTTGATTCAGAAATTGCTCGGTATCGACGTTTCAAGTCTTGAAGGTTACCTGTTCCCCGAAACTTACAACCTGACCAAGTTCACGCCGCTGTCCGGTTTCTTGGCGTTGATGGTGCAGAATTTCAAGAACGCGTACACCGCGATCGAAGGCGACGTGACCGCCCCGGTGAGTCTTGCCCGCCACGAGCGCGTGATCTTGGCGAGCGTGGTCGAAAAAGAAACCGGCGCACCGGAAGAGCGGCCGATGATCGCGTCGGTGTTTTACAACCGTCTGCAAAAGAACATGCGCCTGCAAAGCGATCCCACTATTGTCTACGGAATCTGGGTCGACAGCGGGTCATACAAGCAGAACATCACCAAGGCGGACATCTTGGCGCCGACCCGTTACAATACCTACACCGTGGCGCGCCTGCCGTTCGGCCCGATCGCCAATCCGGGGCGTGAATCGCTCGCCGCGGTTTTAAAACCGGCTAAATCCGAGTTTTTGTATTTCGTGAGTCGTAACGACGGAACGCACATCTTCTCGAAAACCTACGAGGAGCATAATAAAGCGGTTCAGTCGTTTCAGTTGAATCCGTCGGCGCGCGAAGGGCGCAGTTGGCGCGATCTTAAAAAACGCCCGCCCGCGGCGGCGGCGCCGGGCCGTTGATTAGCGGCCTGAAAGTTTAAAGCGGCCGTTCTTGGCCTTTTGACCTTGGATTTTGAGCGCTCCGCCGGAGCTTTCGACTTTATAGTCGAACTCGTCGCCGGCGTCCTTCCACTGAATCTGAAGAATCCCGCCTTTCAGAGCGCGCCAACGGCCCGCGGTCGAGCCGCCGCCTTGCGCTTCGGACGTGAAGGTTCCGTCTTTGGCGATGCGAATGGGAGCGCCATGGGCATTGTCTTCGATCCAAAACGGAGCGGCTTTGCGAATCGCCGCCCGAAGTTTCGGATCCAGCGGTTTCGTGGGCTTGCCGGCCGGCGCCGTCACGGGAACGCCGGGTTTTGTTTCCGTGGTGATTTCGGCGTCGGCCGAAACGAGCATCGGCTCCAGGGCGAGCGCGAAAATCAAAAGCGCTTTCATTTTACGGCACCAATACGAAGCGGATCGAAAGCTCGATCGAGCTGCCGTCCGGATTGATTTTTTTCGATCGTACATCATAGAGCTGGGGAGCGATGTTCACCATGAAAACTTCGTCCGCCGTGCCTTCATAGACCTTCGAAGGGATCTTCTGGTCCGTGGTATTGCCCAAAGAAACCAACGGCTGAATGCGCGACTCTTTGATCTGGAAGCCGAATTGTTTGGTTTCCAGGATCGGATCTTTACCGGCCTCGATCACGAATTTCGAAATCCCGGGCGTTTGCACTTTCTGATCGGGCAAATCGCCGCGCGCGCCGCGCACGCACCGAGTGTCGGATTTGAAAAGCGAGCTGCGCTCGGGCTTAGCTTCGACGACTTCGATTTCGAAGCCACCGGCATCTTTGTAATGAAAGATGGCGTTTTGATATACGTAAGTGCCATTGGGTAAGCTTTGGTCCAGGCTCATCTTGGCGGCGGAATCGACCTCTTCCACCGGATCGTAATTCGAGGGGCATTGGCGAGAGTCCAGCCGGTTGCCTCCGCCACCGCTACAGGCCGCCAAGATCAAGGTGGTTAAGGATATCGCAAATACTTGAAAATACTTCATATTACGCTCCACTCGAAAGAAGCCCGGCTTATAGCACGTTGCGTTAATTTAGACAAGACTTACGGGCTTGCTTTTACGGGCTCAAACCGCCCAATGCCGGCATTGTAGCGGAAAACGTTGAGGTGCGGAACCAATTGGTTATCGAAACTCGGGGCTAGCAGCTCGAAACTGCCGTCCCCATCGACGTCGGCGATGGCGAGCCTGGTCACGTGACCTTGAAAGTTAAAGAGCCCGTCATGGCGGTCGGGCAGAAGCAGGCGATCCACCAAGGTGGTACCGCCGTTGGCGTCGATCTTCAGGATTTCAACAAAGATACCTTCTTCGGTGCGGTACTTGATGATCTTGGCGTTTCCACCGTCGTTCAGGACGTTGCCTTCGGCCGTGGCCAGGATTTCACGGCCTGAGCCGATGAGTTGCTGGCGAATGCCTTCGCGCAACTTTGGCGTCACCACGATCGCGAGCAGCATCGCGGTGGCCAGGAACAGGAGACTGAAGAGCATCCAGCGGCGAACGGACATGGCTCATTCAAACAAACTTTTAAGGCTTGAGCACGACAAAACTGTATTGGCGCTCGGCCCGCTCGCGATCGCGCCGGAAAGAATGAAAGCGCGGGCTGGTGACGGTGTTCTCCAGCGCCTCAACGATCGAAATGTTCGATCCGAAAGCCTTGCGCAATTGGCGGCGAACCAGTTCGGTCAGATCCAAATAGGTCTTCGCGGGATCTTTATGAGGGTGGCGCAGTCCCGGCTCTTCCCGCTCGATCCGCGCGGCGACGTCCAGTCCGACTTCGAAGCTCTCCGTCATGATATGGGGACCGATCGCGGCAAGCCGAACCGAGTCGTCTTTGAACGCGTCGCGAGCCGCGCTGACGATGTCTTGGGCGCATCCTCGCCAGCCGGAGTGGATCGCGCAGACGGTTCTTTTTCCGGCCAACAGAACGGGAACGCAGTCGGCGGTTTGCGCGACCAGCGCCAGGTTCGGCTCGCGAGTGAAATGCGCATCCGCTTCGAGTGCCCGGGCGACATCCGCGCCCACGACCGCGCGACCGTGAACCTGTTTAAGGAACGCGAACTCGTACCCGGGGAAAAAAGTCGGCAGTTTCACGCGCGAAACTTCGCGGCCGCCGAAAAAGAAATAGGCTTCGGGCGTGTCCATCGCGAAGCCCAGAAAAATTCCGTCGCGAATTTCCGGCTTAAACATCCTTGAGCCCCAAACCGCGCGCCAGCGTTTCAAGCTCTTCGGGCCAACCGATTTCGAACCGCATGCTTTCGCCCGTGCGCGGATGAGCGAATCCGAGTTCGCGCGCGTGCAAGGCCAAGCGCGGGACCTCGACATTCAATTGCCGATCCCGGGCCTTTGAACCGTAGAGTGGGTCGCCAAGGATCGGCAAACCCGCCTCGCTCAAGTGCACGCGGATCTGATGGGTGCGGCCGGTCTCAAGGCGGCACTCAATCCAGCTTACGCCGCGGTTCGCGCGAAGCGCGCGGAAATGAGTGATCGCCGTCTTCCCCGTTTTGGCGTTCGAGGCGAAACGTTTGCGATCCGCGGGGTGCCTGGCCAGCAGCGAGCGCACCGTGTTTTCTTTCGCCCGCGGCGTTCCATGCGCCAGGGCCCAGTAGATGCGATGCGCGCTCTTGGCTTTGAACTGCGCCGCCAAGCCGTGATGAGCGAGATCGTTCTTCGCGACCACCAGGATCCCGCTCGTGTCGCGATCGAGTCGGTGCACGATGCCGGG
>DAISHW010000134.1:0-1721 GCA_036822295.1 Bdellovibrionales bacterium
GGCCGAGTACTTCGAGGCCAGGGGCGATGAGCCGCGCTGGCGGATTTTACCGGCGGCCATCATAAAGGCCTCGTGCGTTTTCGCGTCGGCCTTGCAGGCTTTCACGAAATGCTCGAGCGCTTCCTCTTCGCTGCCGTTTTCGAACAGCGCTTGCGCGAGTCCGAACCGCGAGCGCGGGGAATCGGCCTGAGCGGCGACGGCCGTGCGGAAATAGCGGCTCGCCACCGGATAGTTCTTCTGTCTCAAGAAAAGCATTCCGGCCGCCCACTGCACGAATTCCGAGCGCGGGAATTTCTTGGCGGCCTTGACGACTTCGCGTTCGGCGCGCACGTCTTCTTTTTGATCGCTTAAGGCTTGAATGAAATAAACGTAGTGATCGGGGTAGTTGGGCGAGACGTTGATGCTCTCCCAACAATTGGCGACGGCTTGGACCAGGAATCCGTCTTGCGCGTCCAGGCGGCAGAGCTCGCGGTAGAGTTCGGGGCGCGCGCCGAATTTGCTTATGCCCTCCATCAGGAGTTCACGGGCTTCGTTGTTGGCGCGGTTGGTGAGCAGCGTGCTCAGCAGCAGATCGTAAGCCGGCTTAAAGCGCGATTGCAAGGCAAGGGCGCGCCGCAAAGAGCGAATGCCGTTCGTGAGCGCGGTCTTCCTGCCTTCGCCCTCGGGCAGTTCATGCGCTTGCTTGAGATAGGCTTGGCCCATCAGCATCTGCCAGCGGAAGCTCGTTTCGTCTTTGTCGGCCAGGAATTTAAAGACGCGCACTTCGTTGGCGTAGTCTTTCTTGGTCGAATAGGCGCGCGCCAAAACCAGGAATCCCACCGGCGTCAGTTGATCGGTGTAGGGATTGAGTGTCGTGATCACTTTGTCCGGCTGCTTCGCCGCCTCGTGGGCCTTGGCGAGCTGCAAACGCAAACTCATTTGGTCGGGATGGCGATTGAGCGCGGCTTCGAGCTTGGAGATGTCTTGCGCGAAAGCCTGCGCGCTGAAAAGCAAAATGAGCGTCAGCCATTTCATGGGGTGGACCCCGTTCCGCCCTCGCCCTCGGGCGGTTTTGCGGCGCCGCCGGTCGAATCGCTGGTGAGTCCGTCGTTCATTTTCGGAATGTCGATGACCGCGGGTTTCTTCACCTCTTCAAAAGCGCGTTGCTGATTCAAGATGCGGTTGCTCAAAGCGGGGTGCGAGGCATTCATCTGCATGTACGCGCGGAACGCGGCCTCTTCGCGCGGATCGACTTCGCGGCCGCCGGCTTCGTCGTCATCGCAAGGCGGGGCTCCGCCATCGCGGCAAAGCTTCTTGGCGCGCTTCGCGGGTTTGCCGTTTGCGGCCTGGACGTCGTGGGGAATGCCTAGGGAGAAGAGCAGGAGCGGGATGATCAGGACGTTCATAATTCGATCTTAGCCGACGGAAATCGCCTCTCCAAGTCCCGTTAACTCCGGGAAATGAAATTCCGATAGTTCCATTGGATCCGAGCACGGAAAGGGCGCGCGTCTCACTTTGAGACGGTGACGAAACGCGGTCGCGAGTGAAAAGAACTTGCGCGCTCATTGCCCCTGAAATGCCGGCCCGACCGGCATGAACCTCGCTTTGTTCTGTGGTTGTACTTAGGAGGATTTATGAGCAACGTTATCCAATTCCCGGGTAAAAAGCCGGACGCGCCGAAAGCGCCCGCGGCGCCCAAAACGCAAGCTCCCTCCAATTCCAAAAAGACTTTGGCGGCCAGC
>DAISHW010000134.1:1731-7152 GCA_036822295.1 Bdellovibrionales bacterium
GCTTTCGATCGCCCTATTCACCGTCGCCGTCAACGGGTTCACGTTCTCGAACAAAGCCGGCCAATCGGATATGGCGAGCGCCGGTTCGGGCCGTGGCATCGCGAGCGTCAACAAGCTCGGCGCCGATCGCGACGCCCGATGGGAGCGTCAGCTCGCGGAACGCTTGGCTTCGCCGCAGGCGCGTGACCTGGCGAGCGCCTCGATCGGCCGCGCGGCGACGATGGAGGAGAAGCTGCGCTGGGGCATCCTTGAAGAAAAGTACACGATCACGTACAAGCCCGAAGAAAAAGGCATTCGTCAGATCTTGCTGCAAGATCCGACGACCAATCCCGCCTACATCCTGGATCGCAACGGTTTCTTGGCCGAATACGGCCCGCTGTTCGAAAAGAACTTCGAATCGGCCAAGCTGACCTCGAAAGAGATGGTCGACGACAAAACGGTGGAAACGTACACGCTCTACGGACATGAGGGCCAGCCCAAAGGCGAGGCTCGCTTTGAACTCGACCGTCACAAGCGCTTACTCTCGCTGAAAGTCGAGCCCGTTCAGATTTAGAGCTTTCGCGCTCTTACCGATAAGTCCAATTATGGTGTCACCTGATTGGACGGGCCCCCGCCCCCCGGAAATCAAACTCGAAATGAAGTCCGATCCGACGAGTCGACTGGCTCGCCCGGTCGATCGCCTGGCCGCGGCGATCGTGGACCTGTTCGTGGTGCTCGCGCCGATTTACCTGCTGTTCAGCGCGCCGTTCAAACGTGACATCACGTTGAGTCTTCTGGTCGGCAGCGAGGGCGACTTCTCGCTGAACGTGATCAACATGGTCGGATTGGCCATGGGCTTGATCGTGTTCTACCAAACCTTCGCGCATTTTTACTTCCGCACGACGATCGGTAAGTTTCTTTTCGATTTGAAGATCGTGCCGATGTTCGAAGGGCACACGATCGGGATTTGGGATTGCTTCGTGCGCGCGTGGGTGTGGATCTTCGAAGCCGCGCTGCTCGGGCTTCCGTTCGCCGCCGTATTCGGCAATCGCCACCGCCGCCCGTGGCACGATCGCATCGCCGACACGCTGGTGGTGTCGCGGCTCGGAGCGGGCGTCCAGGAGCCGCGGCCTTGGGAGCGCGCCGTGGTGCGCGGGCTCTGCGGCTTCGTCACGGTGTTGATGCTTTTGATCTTGCTGGTCGAACTGCGCGGCTTCGCGCGCGCGAAAGATCCGACCGCTTTGACGGAGCTCTTCGAAAAAAGCGAAGCGTCGTGCGAGATCGTCGGCGACAATTTCGTCGAGAGCGAAGAGGCCGTTCCGCATGCGCGTTTGGAGCTGGCGATGTCGCTCTATGCCGCGGGCTTGGCGGATCGCTCGTGCCTGGAAGGCGAAGTCGAACGCGAGGTCGCCATGAAAATTCCGGTCGCCGCGGTGACGTACCTGGCCCAAGCGTTCGTTTACGCCGATGACGCCGAGGTTTCCAACGCGTACCTGGATGAAGTTTGCGAGCAGTCGTCAGTGAGCGTCGAATGCGCGATGAGCAAAGTGGTGAGTCGCTGGTCCGAGGAAGACTGGGACGGCGTCGACGAGGCCATCGATCAAGCGCCGAAGGGTAGCGGATACCTGGAGGTTTGGGGCGTCCGCCACTACATGAAGCAAGGTCGTTATGACCGCGCGCTCGAAATGATCGCCAAACTCAACGGCACGCGCGCGTTGGCCGAGTTCAATCTTGAACAACGCGTGAAGGCGCTTTTCAACTTATACCGCGACACCGAAGCCGAGATCGCGCTTCTTCAAGCCGCGCCCGTCCTTCCGGAAACCGAATCCGTGTCCTTGAGTTCATGGGTCTGCGCGCAACAATTGCAAAACAGCTGCGGCGCGCTCGAACGGCCCGCATGCCGTCAAATACCGGAGCTCACCGGCCACACGACGGAAATCGATTTCGATTCGACGTCCGAGGCGCTGGCCCGCGTGCTCGCGCTCGAGTGCGCGAACAACGGCAAGATCGACTATCTGGCGCTGAGCGAAGGGGTGGCCAACGACGATTGGCGCTTGTTCTTCAAAGGCGTGTTGACCAAATCGGCCGATGCGTTCGGAGAACTTTTGCTTTCGCCCAATGCGCCGGAACTCTTGCGTATGGAAGCGGCCCGCCGCTGGTCGCGCGCGGCCGATCCGAAAGAGATCGAATCGGTGTACTCGATGTGGAGTGAAAACACGGGCTCGCGCGAGTTCTGGGGCAAGACCGGAAACGTCTTGTTCTCGCGCTTACGTGAACTGCGTCGCGACGATCTGGCCGCGAAAGTCGGAACGGCGTTGATGGGCGATCAGGCGCTGTCGCCTCAGAGTTTTCAGACCTTCAAGAAAATGGATCCGTTCGGGTTGACTCAAGACCGCCAGCCCGCGGAGGCCCGTTGATCTTCCCCATCTTGAGCGGACTCATCAGTTGGCGAAAAGCTCCGGTGACATGGATTTTGTTCGCGCTGAATCTGCTCGTGTGGACTTACACGACGACGATCGGCGCGTCTTCGCAAAAAGGCCTGGAAGAGATGATGCGGAAAAAGTATTTCGTCTCGACCCAAGGGCGCGTTTACGCTCAGTATCTCGAGCGCAGCCCGGCGGCCGCTTATCCCGAATTCCTGCATGAAATGGGACGCCGGTCATCGGAAGGCGCGACCCGCGCCGAAGCCCTGGGCCAACTCGCGTTTCGCGACCTGACGTTCCTGCGCTCGGCCGACACGATGGAGTACGACGGCGATCAGGTGGCGTTCCGCCTGTGGCAAAAAGAAATCCAGGCGGTGCGCAGGCTTCAAGACGATCATCCGAGTTTCACCCTCGGCTTGAACGGCGAAGACACGAGCTTCGGCAAATGGGTGAGCTACATCTTCGTCCACAGCGGCGCCCTTCATTTCTTCGGCAACATGCTTTTCTTATTGATCTTCGGCGCCGCTTTAGAGGCGCAGACGGGCGGTTTGGGCCTGCTCGTCGTCTTTCTGCTTTCCGGACTGACGGCCGCCGGAAGTTTTGGGCTCATGACCGGCGTGACCAGTTCGCCGCTCGTCGGCGCCAGCGGGGCGATCAGCGGCGTGATGGCGCTTTATTGCGTGCTCAACTGGGGGCGCCCCGAGCGCTACTTCTATTGGTTGTTCCTGCCGTTCCGCGGATATATGGGATTTATTTACCTGCCCGCGTGGGTCGCGATGTTGATGTGGATCTTAGGCGATTTGGCCGGCTATTTCAGCTCGCTCGCCGAGCTCGGCGGCGTGGCGTACACCGCGCACCTGGGCGGCGAAGCCGCGGGCATCGTGACCGGCCTGATTCTATACTCCTGCCGCCGCTTCTGGCCGCGCCCGCGCGAGACGCGCCCCCTTGACCGGGTCCCGCTCGGCACGCTCGTGCCGCTCTTGCCGCCGCGTCCGATCAAAGCCTCTTAAGGCACGTCACTTGCTCTCCGGGTTGGTAAATCCCTCACGGAGAGTTTATGCGCTTATCGCTGGTAAGTATTGCACTGGTGTTCGGCTTTTTGGGTACGGCCCGAGCCGAACAAAATTATTGTCTGGCTTTGAGAGGCAACGGCGATCTGGCGCCGGCGCATTGGGGCGCGCTCGCGGGCGTGGTCGAAAAACTGGGACTTCCCAGGATGATGGCCGGAGGGAGTTCCGCCAGCATTTCGATGATGTTCGTGGATGCGGCGGCCACGAACCCCGCGGTGAAGACGCCCGAACAGGCGGCGCTGGTTTTGAAATCGCTCGAAGGTTTCGCGGACTTCGTTCGGACCACCAAGGGTTGGCAGGATTTCGCCGGGCTGTTCGCCAAAACCCAAGGCGCGTTGAAGTCGAGCTGGCTCGAAACCCTGGTCAAAGAAACCACGCTCGAAGATTTGAACGCCGTGAAGTACACGCTCGAGCGCGGGATCGCGCTGGGCTTGATAGGTCTGGAGAATCAAAAGCCGCTTTTGTACGCCATCGATCGCGGCGAGATGGCCGCGGTGAAATTCTATGTGAACGAGATCGTCAACGCGTTCAAGGCGTTCGGCGGCTTCGATCCTTTCGCTCCCGAGAACGACAATTTGTTTTTCCGCCCGGGCGTCGTCGATTTCGCGGTGATGGCGGAGCAATTCGGATTGATCGCGGATTTCTTGGCGCAAGAAGGTTGGGCGGATCTGATCGGCGGCTGCACGAAGGCCGCGAAGGGGCGCACGTGGAGCGAGCTCGTCCTCGAAGCCCCGGAGTGCAAACGCAAACTCGACGCGCTTATCGCCGGCAAGTTTCCGAAGCGATCCGCTTTCGTCCGCCAAGACGCGGGCGTGACGATTCCTTCTTACCCGACGACGGCCGTCCTGACGGGGCGGGCGGTCAATGCGTACGAGACGTGGCTGCACGCGTACCATACGACGTACAGCGCTTCGCTGGGCCGCGATTTTACGCTCACGAATCCGGACGATTTGAAGTTCGGGTACTGGGGCCGCGGTCTGGACGCGCTGGCGCTGGCGAAAACGGACGAGAAGTCGCGCCGTTTCTTGAATCTTGGCCCAACCACCTGGAAAAACGCGATCTCGCTG
Organism: Bdellovibrionales bacterium; assembly: GCA_036822295.1. Classification (GTDB taxonomy): domain Bacteria; phylum Bdellovibrionota; class Bdellovibrionia; order Bdellovibrionales; family UBA1609; genus JALHOQ01. The sequence goes on from DAISHW010000134.1 coordinate 6,271, forward strand.
TCGCCGGCCGAGCCGGGTTTGGCGAGCCTTCAAGAAATTCCGGGAACGGGCACGTATTCCGCCGGCGGTTGGTCGGACTTGCATCCGACCAAATTCTTGAAAGGCATGGGCTGCGAAAACGTCGTGTACGTCACCCGGCGCGGCGGCGAAAGCATGTTCGCGCAAGGCGTGGCGAAGCGCCTGCTCGGCTTTGATCGCGATCTGAAAATCACGCCGGAAAATGAAATCGCCAACAACCTGGGCGATCCGACCGACATGGCGTCGCTCTGGTCCCGACTTTACAACCTGGCGAATCCGCGGAGCTCGTTCCGTCAGGCGCTCGACGCCGCCGACGTCGTGCTGTGCACGAATTGGAACGGCTTCGACATCAAGAACGGCTACTCGGAGATGATCAAAGAGGCGTACCGCGCCCCGTACTTCGTGCGCGGCGAATTCGGCTCGGCCCTCACGCCCCGAATCGACGTCAAAGCCCGACACGCTAGCGGCTATCCGCTCCACGCGGGTTGTTTCTAAAGGGATTCGCTCCCGCGAATCCCTTCGTCTTGGGGGACGAAGCCCCGGCGCATGGTGTTCTCGGTCGTCACCCGGGGTTCCATGAACTGCAAGAGGTAATCGGGACCGCCGGTCTTTGATCCCACGCCTGACATTTTGAATCCACCAAACGGGTGCCGCTCGACGAGCGCGCCCGTGTTGCCGCGATTGATGTACAGGTTGCCGACCTCGAATTCGCGCTTCACGCGCTCGATCGTCGCGGGACTTCGCGAGTACAAACCGCCGGTCAGCGCGTACTCGGTGGAGTTGGCGATCTCGAGCGCGTGGTCCATGTCGCGCGCTTTGATCACCGCCAAAACGGGGCCGAAGATTTCTTTTTGCGCCAGATCG
>DAISHW010000135.1:0-7115 GCA_036822295.1 Bdellovibrionales bacterium
GCATGCGACGACAAACGCCGCCGTCGCGCCATCCGTATCCGCTGTCATGTGCACAGCGTGCCTATTAGGGCACAGACAAGGAGTTTGAAATGTAACTTCATTGACAAAACTTTCGAGTCGATTAGCTTGGGACAGATGGCGGCGGCGTAAGCGGCCTCTATGAAACATGTCCGACACTGCGTGGCCAGAACCCATCCCGGGCCAGCGAACAAAGCGGCAGGCTGTAACTGAAAGTGAACGCAAGTCTAGCACCGTCATGCATTTTCAACGGCGATTGATGGGAGAGTTGAAGAATGGGAGTGCCGAGCCATTTGTGTACCGGCGAAGGCGGAAAGGGTTCTGGAAATGAAAGTGAGACCAGAATTTTACTCCTCGGTGTCTGAGCGACTGCATGCCGCGAATGTCTGTGTGACTGAACTAGGGAGATCCTGAGATGACGCGAAAATCCGAAACGCGAAGAGGCCAAGGTTATAAGGGTGATCCCCGAAATGCCAAAGCATCATCACAGGAGGTCGGACGGGGTTGTAGTACTGAAGATCGCGAGGCTAGTAAAACCTCGCGGGAGGGAAGAGCCCCTGCTTTGACGAGAGTTTACTCTGACGAGGATGGACCGGTGACTGCGAAGGGGCAATGCCCCCGAGCTCAACGCACCCAACGTAAAGTCCAAGTACTCCAGAACAAACTACATCAAGCAGCCAAGAAGGATCTGAACCGAACGTTCGGCATTTTGTATGACAAGATTTTGATCTGGGAGGTTTTATGGACTTCCTGGATACGTGTTCAGAGAAACAAGGGCGCGCCTGGAGTGGACGGCCGAACCATCGGAGCCATCAAGAAAGATGGCGAAGTGAAGTTCATCCGCGAAATCCAGGCCGAACTCCTTGAAAAGAAATATCGTCCGCAACCGATCAGGCGCGTGTTCATCGAAAAAGCCAACGGAAAGCTTAAGGGCTATTGCTCTCGTCCTATTGGCGTCCTCTCTGCTGGCCGTGGGATTGCAGATCCGTTCGGTATGATGCACACAATTATGAGTCTTATTCTTTCTACATCTGTTTTTGCGTCCGCAAAGGCAGTGAGCCCCACAATCAGCTTTCGTTGCGGCGATAAAACTGTCTCGGATGGTGAGCTCAGAGATCGGGGCTATTGGTCGTTTTATTTGATTGAAAGTAAGCGGAGCCGTCTTTCTGAGCGGCACGGTGTGGAATGTGCGGTCGAAGGGCTGAATTGCCCGGCGAGTGAGCAAGATCGGCTGCGCCGGGAGGCCATGGAGTCCGGTGCTAGGCAAACTGCGTATGCACAAGAAGATTGGCAATTGCGCATGAAGATCGCGAAGGAATCTTTGGAGCTGCCTCCAGAGAAGTGGGATCGAACGCTTGATCAAAATCTAGATGAGGTCGTCGAAAAACTGGAACGAGAGAAAGCCTTGGTCAAAGGTTTGTTCCGCGAATACATTGAGCTGATCTTTCGTAATGCCGGCTTTCTCGCGCGCGGTGTCCAGATCGAGGATGGGTTGGTCGATGCCCTCGCCCGCCAATTGGAATGTGCCGAAGTGCATGGCGATCGACTTTTTGGAATGCAGGTCTTTATGGGCCTGCACGGCCTCACTGGGGTTCATGTGTATGGACTTCATAAACCACCGCGGTTCATACGCGCCGATACCGATCAAAGATAGGTCCATGGCGCCCATCTTCTTGAACATATCGACGTAGTGAGACGAGTAGCCCGCGTCGCCGCCAAAATAGATTTTATGGCCGGCGTGCTCGATGACGTAGCCACCCCAAAGGCTTTCGCAGCGATCGAATAAACCTCGCGCGGAAAAATGTTGCGTTGGTGTGTAGGTCACAGGCCGCCCCAAGGCCGTGCATCTCGGAGGGTGGAAGTGTGGGATTAAAAAACAGCTTTCCGTCGAAGTGATCGGATTTCGGTCTTGCCGTCGCGTTCGCCGTGACGAAAATAAAAAGAAGGAACCAACGCATGGATCATCTTACCGGGCGCGCGCGCAATGATGAATCTATTCTTCAACTTCGACTGTGAAAGTCTGGACCTCGCCATCGACCGCGATGTCGATGCTCCAGGTGCCGGCCATGAAGAGCTTCATGTCGGAGACCCGGTAGATTCCAGTGCCGACCTCGGCGATCTCAACCGGAGCGGTCCCGTGCTCGTGGTGCCCCATCTTCATCTTGGGCGTGACCAGCGGCGCCTGTGCCAGAGCCACGACTTTTTCGTCTTGAGTGAACTCTAAGCGCAAAACCGCCGGGGTCTTCGTCTTCAACTCGGTTTCCCAAACGGTGCTCGCCACCAATCCGTTTGAGAAAGTCACATCCGCGAAACTCTTCAGGCTGAAGGTCGCCAACATCAGAAAAAGCAGTTGTTTCATTGGATTTCACTCCTTTGCGAAGGAGTTACCGGATCGCGCGGTCCGCGTCATCTAGTTTTGCGCGCGCGCGGCGACGTGCTATACCGCAGGTCATGCGGCCTCTTATATATATCGCGGTCAGTTTTCTCAACCTAACGGCGTTTGCGGCGCCGACCACCATCACGGGCGTCGACGTCGCGGCCGGCCAATCGGTCACGGTGGCGGCCGCGGGCAAGCGCGGCCTAGTCGTCGTGTTCCTATCCGCGGTGTGCCCTTGTTCCAATTCACATATGCCGGAGCTGATAAAACTGCGTCGCGACTACGCCGATTTCGCGTTTGTGGGAGTACACGCCAACACCGACGAGCGCGAGGATCAGACCAAGACGTATTTCACGGGCGCGCATCTGCCGTTTCCGGTGATCGATGGCCGCGATGGCAAGCTGGCCGATGAATTTCGCGCCCTTAAAACTCCGCACGCGTTTGTCGTGCAGGCCAATGGTTTGATCGCTTATCGCGGGGGTGTGAGCGATAGCCAAGACTTTGGCCGCGCGGATCGCAAATATTTACGTCAAGCGCTGAGCGATCTGCGTGCGGGCAACAAAGTCAAAGACGCCGAGACACGCACGCTCGGCTGCGCGATTTCGCGCGCGGGAAAGCATGCTCTTTAAAGTTCTGATTCCATGTCTTCTCGTTATGGCTTGCGCGCGTCCCCAGTACTTTCAGGGGGGCGCGCCGCACGGGGTGAAGTCGACTTCGGGATTGAAGTGCGCCGCCACTTTCGCGAAATCCGGTCACTGCGTGGATTGGTATTGGGAGGTCGAGCCGACCGCGAGCCTTGAGGGCAGCCTGGTTTTCAAAGTCTTCCGCCCGAACCTTCTCGACCAGTCGCCCGTACTTCAAGATTTGAACGAGACCGCGCACGTCGAGCTCTGGATGCCCGACATGGGCCATGGCTCGACCGAGAGCTCCACGGAGCGAGTCGATCAAGGAACTTACCGCGCCAAGGAAGTCTTTTTCGTGATGCCGGGCCTTTGGGAAATCCGCTTCCAGTCGCGACAGGGCGAAACCACAGTCGACCAGGCGATCGTGCGTGTGGAAATTTAAAGCCCTTGCGGTTTTAGCCCTTGTGTCGGCGGCGCGGTTCGCGTTCGGGGCCGCTTGTTGCGGAGGAAGCTTCGCCAACCCCTCGCTGGTCGCGGGGGATGAGAAGGCGCAGTTCACGACCTCGTACGCGTTCACGGAACTCGCCGTCGACAACGTCGACAGCCGCGGGATGTGGCGCAAGTGGGACGAGCATCAACAGGTGCAAACGCTTCGGCTAGAAGGCGCGCATATCTTTAGGGATCGTTGGCAGGCGGGCGCCTCGGTGCCGGTCGTGAGTCGCGAATTGAATGACGAGAGTCACTCAGGGCTCGGCGACGTGGCGACCTCGCTCGGTTATGAGTACCTGCCGGATTGGGATTATCATCCCGTGCGGCCCAAGGGATTGGCGTTCTTGCAAGTGACTTTGCCCACGGGACTTGCGCGCGCCGAATCTGAAAACGGCGGGCTCGACAGCCGCGGCAATGGATTTTTGGCGTTGGGCCTGGGGACGCTCTTGAGTAAAACACGGGGCCGCTTCGATCTGTTCACGAGCGTAGAGGTGCATCGCTCGCTCGCAAAGACGGTGAACAATGATCAAGTTCATGGGAAGCTCGCGCCCGGATTCGGCGGGAGCTTCGGTTTGGGCGCCGGGTACAGCCGGCGGGCGCTGCGCTTGGGCTCGGCCATCACCTGGTTTTACGAAGATCCGATTCGGATCGCGGACCGCGCGAAGACGGGGGCCGAGCGCTACGCGACGGCGGCTTTGTCTTTAAGTTATCTGGCAAGCGATCTTTGGGCCGCGACGGTGACCTACACGGATCAAACATTGTTCGGCGACCCGGTGAACACGAGTTTGGGCCGCGGCGTGGTTTTTCAACTGCAAAGACGTTGGTTGCGCTAGATTCATTGAATGCGCAGGCGTTTGATTTCGTTCGCTTCAACGACATGGGAAACCAGGTACTGGCCCGGCTTATGGCGCAGCAAGAACACCCAGCGTTTTTCAAGTTGCAGCGGCAGCGCTAAAATGTCGCCGGACATGGGCGCGCGGCTTATAAGTTGACCTTTGCCCGGCGTGTAGACGCAGAATCGGCGCTCACCGCAAGGCGACCAGATCACCCAGCCCTTGTGGAGCCAATCCATCTTGAATTCTTCGATGTGCTTCGCGCTCAAACGCGCCGACCAAGTTTCAGTTAAGGTGTTGCGGTTCTCGATGGCGTAGCGCCAGAGCGATTTGCCGGTCTTCGCATCCAAGACCACGAGCGCGCCGCTGGAGTCCAAGACCGCGAGCTTGTGCATGATCGGCAGGTAGGCCACGGGGCTGGCCGCGGCTTTTTCAAGGTCGAGTTCCCAATCGATCTTTCCTTTTTTTGTCGCATCAAGCTTAAGGATCTTCGCGCCGAGCGTCGCCACGAACACCTGACCGTCGGCGATCGAAGCGGGGCCCTTCACAGGATCGGTCAAGGTCTGCGACCACGCCACCGTCCACGCCGTCGGATCGATGCCCACGACCTTATTGTCGACCGTCGCGACCAGCAGATTGGCGCTCGCGCGCGCGAGTTGGAACCCTGGCTTGATCTCGAGTTTAGGCGAGGTCTCGGCCCGCTGCCCGGTGAGCTTATTGATCAACACGAGTTGCACGCCGGTCGGTTGCCCTTTGATCGGCATGACCAGCTGATTGTTCCAGAAGAATGGCTCGGCCACGGTCTCGGTGTGCGTGTCGATCAGCCACGCGATTTCGCCGCTGATTTTATTCAGCGCCAGAACTTCGCCCGCCGGATGAATCACGTACGCATGGGCTTGATCGATCAAAACGGGCGCGACGCTCTTTTCAGAGATGGCCCCGCCGAACTTGTATTTCCAACGGACTTTGCCGTCCAAACCCAAAGCCACGACCCAGGGCGAGCGACCGCTCAGGTAGAATCCGGAAGCGTCGCCGACGATGTGTTCCGGCTTGAAATCGGGAATGCCGAAATCGACCGCGTGCTTCTCGAACTCTTCAAAATCTTTCGGGCGCGGCGCGGACGCGGAATCCATGGCGTTGCGCTCGAAACCGTAACGCGCGTAAAACGTCGGATTGCCGGCCTTGTCGCTGACCGCGGGCGCGGACGGGATGGTTTGCAGTCGGGCGTTGGCGCCGGCGGTGAGAGCCGCGCGCAGTTCGTGATGCGAATACAGAAACGGATTGCTCTCGAACAGCAAATAAACGACGCCCGCCGAATAGAGCGTGAACAGAACCAGCCAATACCATTTTACATGGCGGGATTCGTAGTCCATTTCACCTCACCCAGCTTTTTAAACGTCAATTCGGGATCGCAGAAGTCCTTCACCTCGAAGGCGCGATACGTCGATTTTTCGCGGTAATTGCGCACCTGCAACACGCTCGAGAACGTCACGAAGTTCGGGTCCTCGTCCTTCTTGGCCTTGCACGCGGCTTTCAAATCCAAGAAGCGCAAATAAGGATTGCAGAGCATCGCCGGCTGACGACTCATCTGCGAGTCCACGGCCACCTCTTCCGTGCGGTCCTTGTAGCGCGCGAAGGTGCGCTGCTCGCATTCTTCGTGCGCGGCCTCGGGATGCAGAGCCCATACGTCGAGCACGCTCTTCAAGCGTGAATCGCGTTCCAAGCCGAAGAACGGGGTGAGCTGCGCGCACCAGAAAAAGGCGAGCAATATCCCCCCAAAAACGAAGGACGGCTCCGGTCGGATAAACGATTGATAGACGTACTCGCGCTCGGCCTTGCGCAGCTCCAACTCGTCGAAAGCCACGTAGAGCAGCGCTCCCATCGCCAAGCTCGAGCTGAACATCTCGCCGATATAAAGATGCGTGCACTCGAAGAAGAAGAGCCCGATCCAGCCCGACCAGAAATAGCGGCCGTCGCGGAAGATCAGCGCCATGCCGCCGATCATCTGCACGATCACGCTGACCGCCGCCAACCATTCGGCCAGCTTCACCGGCAGGGCCAAATGCTCCATGTACCAGTTGCCGGTGAGCCAGTCGGGCGAGGCTTGCGAAAGCCCCCGCGCCGCGAAGAACGACATCACCAGCCAACGCATCAAACGATGTTTGGCGGGCACGAACAAGTACGCGAACGTCGCGAAGAAAATAAAATAACCTTCGTTCGAGCTCAGGCGCAGATCTTGGAAGTAAAGCGACATGCCGAACAGCAGACCGAAGAGCAAAAGATAGTAGGCCAGGCCCACCAAACTGGTGAGCAAAAACAAAAACGCCGCGAGCCCCACGAAAACGGCGTACGAGTAATAAATAAAGCTGAAAACACCGAGCGGAAAAATCCGCATCCAATCGCAGGTTTCAAAAAGTGCCCAACACATAGGCACGTCTTGCTGCACAAGTTTGAGCGGCAGGTGCCCTTGTTCGAACCACAGATAAAACTGCAGCGAGTGAAACAAGGCCAACAATCCGCCAAGAGTGCGAAGAGAGCCGGATTTTTTGATTTCCCAAAGGTTGGCTTTTGCGATTTCCATTTATAAGGTACCCACTGTTTCAATACTTACAGGCCAAGTAAACCCGTGAAGCATCAAGTCGTGCGGCCGCGGTAGTACCCGATGGTGTATTCGGCGCCCGAAATCAAACTCAAACCGACGCTCACCCAGAGCGCATAGTAGCCCAGATCCGCGAGCGGAATTCCCAAGATGGGCTCATAGACGAGCAAACAGGG